>JBBIRG010000016.1:9403-13783 GCA_037441945.1 Bacteroidota bacterium
GATATTACTTTTTTTATCGACGTAACATGGGAAGAATCCTGCCGCAGGAAAGGCCGGGATGCGCGCGACCGCATGGAAAGCGAGGGACAAGCATTCTTTGACCGTATCCGCGAGGGTTACCTGCTGATCGCGAAATCCGAACCGGAGAGAATCATCGTTATCGACGGACAACGACCGATCGAAGAAATTACCGGAAATATCTGGAAAATCATATCAGGATTTTTACATAAAATTTCATAATCGATATTTCATAACTCTGCCCGATGAATATCAGCGTCCGAACCAGGGCACTTTTCTTTTGAATGCTTCCACAATCGCAGCCGTTACGGTTTTCGCGCTGTCCATTACAATGGAACCGATCATCTGGGCGGCCATAACCGTCGCGTAACGGCGGATGGCTTTCCTTTCCGTTTTTACAATCAGTCCGCAATATTTCCGGGTAATCACGCCGACTCTTAATGTCAGAAACGCGTTCGCGGCGCCGTCTAACAGGGAATTCATTACGACTGACCCAACCAGCGAAAAACCGGGCACAATACTGACCAGCGAGGTTCCCATCGCCGCGGTGACAACGGGCTCGATCTGCGGGCCGATATCGAGATCATCCAGTTCGGTCGCAAGAAACGCGGCCGCGCCTACATTCGCATACAACCGGGCCATATCCGATAGCGAAGGCCTCTGGTTATAGATCGCGGATATTTGCCAGATCATTTTCGTCTGCGTCAGGAGCACGAACAGCGCGTCTAAGCGACCCGACTGTGATATGGCCGTCGTTACGAAAACCGTCGCCGCGGCCTGCCGGATCATCTGATCCGCTTTTTCGTCAAGTTCCGCGATCGCCACTCTGACCTGTTCGGCGTCATCCGATTTCCAGATTATATCCTGCAGATGCGGGTTTTTTTTCAGCCGCCGGGACATTTTCAGAATGTAAGTATGATAGTCACGGGATTGCTCATCCGCCGGGGGCCTGAGAGAAACCGGCCTTCGGATGTAGATGAAAAATGGGATTGCAACGATCAGAACGTAAAATGCCAGCAGGAAATAAAGAACAATCTTCCCGGCTGTTTCACCGAACGTTTCCGCAAGAGACACAATCTGACTGGTCTGGTTGATGACAAAAAGAACAAAAAGAACCAAACCGAAAATAGCTAGTACGGTTAAAACCAATCGGAATTGTTTCAGCATGATTGCTCCGGTTACAGAAAATGGTTTGCGCCGATTTTAAAATCGGTTTTACATTTTCAGCAATTATTTACCCAGTTTCTTTTCCCTGGGAAGCGCGTATTTGTCATGAAGTTGTTTCAAGTTTTTTTCGGCACGGTATTTCAGGTTCTGCCGTACCACATCATCGTGATCGGGATTGCGATCTATGATCTCCAGTTCTTTTTTATAAAATACGATCGCCAGCGAATCCTGTCCCGCTGTCATGTAGGCCTCCGCCATGCTGTCGTAGACATTCAGCGACTTGGGATAAGCGTTGACATTCAATAAAAAAATCTGAATGGCTTCGCCGTACATTTGCTCCTTCAGCAGCCGGTAGCCCAGCGCGTTCAGTTCCCCTTCGGACCAGTCAAACTCGCCAGGCTTACGCTGTTTCCAGTCATGGTAAACGATGACTGCTGTGGAAATTCCGTCTTTCCGGATGATCCCGTATAACTCGTCCTGAAGAGATTTTTTTTCCGAACAGGCAAACGCGCCGATTATTATGACGCAACCGATGAAGCTAATCCGTTTTTTCATAATGACAAACAGCCGGTTTCCGTTCCGTTTAACATATGTATGATTATAAAAAAAAATCCCTTCATTTCAAACTAATAAGGGATTTTTCTTCGTTTCAGGTTTCGCGGCTGACTCAGCGCTTCATATGATTTCTGAGAAAAGCCGGGATGTTGGAATCTTCCATGCTGTAGGTGCCGGTCGCTTTCATGGTTCCTGGTTCCCGTACGATGTTTTCCACCAATTCTATCTCATGGTCTTCCTGCCGCTGAATCGCAGGAACTTCCAGAGATTCGTACCGGTTTAACCTTTGTTCATGAAGCCTGTCCAGATGCTTGCCCGGCGGAACCTGTTTTTTTGTGATCAGGGAGAGATTCGGCACGTTATGGTCCAACAGGTCGGCCGGCTGCTTTTTTCGCGGCAGCGGTTTGTTCAACCCGGCGGCGATGACGGTGACATGGATTTCGTTTTTCAGCGATTCATCAATGACATAACCCCAGATGACGTCGGCTTCCTTGTGAGCGACTTTGGTGATCAGCGTGGAAATATTGCTGACTTCCTCGAGCGTTACATCGGGAGGGCAGGTAAAATTCAGGAGTATGCCGGATGCGCCCTCGATGTTGGTTTCTTCCAGCAGCGGACTCCGGATCGCCTGGTTAACGGCTTCCTCGCCCCGGTTCTCGCCCTTTCCGCTACCCATTCCCATGATAGCTTCGCCCGCGTTGCTCATGACTTTCTTGACGTCGGCAAAATCCACGTTGACGTATCCGGTATTCGAGATGATATCTGAAATCCCTTTGGTGGCGCGGTAAAGGACATCGTCGGCCGATTTGAACGCTTCCCGGAACGCGATGGTTTTAGGCAGGACCGACAGCAGTTTTTCATTCGGAATCACGATCAGCGTATCGACGCATTCACGGAGTTCTTCGACGCCGCGCACGGCCTGGGTCATTCTTTTTTCGCGTTCAAAAACGAAGGGTTTGGTAACGATGCCGATCGTGAGCGCGCCGAGGCTGCGCGCCGTTTCGGCGATCACGGGAGTCGCGCCCGTGCCCGTACCGCCGCCCATGCCGCAAGTAATGAACACAAGGTCGGCGCCTTCGAGATGCCGGCGGATATCCTCGATGTCTTCCTCGGCGGCGCGGCGCCCGACTTCAGGATTGGCCCCGGCGCCTAATCCTTTTGTGAGGTTTTTGCCGATCTGTATTTTGTGCGTTGCCAGGTTGGCTTCGAGTACCTGCAGATCGGTGTTGATGGAAATGAAATCCACTCCGCGCAGACCGGATTGGATCATGCCGTTGACCGCGTTGCAACCGCCGCCCCCGACCCCGACGATTTTCATCTTCGCGCCGTAATCCCGCGTATCATCGTACGTTATCATAGGTCCTCCGTTTATTTGATCGTATCGGTTTCTTCATGCTTGTATCCGTATGTCAACGGCTAAAAGAATTCCTTCAGCCATTCTTTCATTTTATTCATGACTTTGTTGTAAAGGGCTTTTTCTTCCTGTTCTTCCGGGTTGTCGGAATACGTATCCTGTTCAATTTCTCCGGACTCCGAATCCCCCGCCGCGGCGCGGGATTCCTTTTCGGATTCGGGCTGCTGCCGTGTACGGTTTTTCTGGTAACCATAGTGAATGAGTCCGACGCCCGTCGCGAAGACGGGGCTTTGCGCCTCGATCATGAGCCCTCCCAGACCGCCGGGTTTACCGGTGCGCACCGGAAGTTTGAAGATATCAGCGGCAAGATCTTCGGTGCCCGGCAACAGCGATCCGCCGCCCGTAAGCACAACGCCTGCGTTCAGCACTTTCATCAGGTTCGACTGTCCAAGCTGGTAGTGCACTAAATTGAAAATTTCGGCCATGCGGGCTTCAATGATTTGCGCAAGGTATTTCCGCGGAATGTCCCTGGATGGGCGTCCGCCAACAATCGGAATATTGATCATTTCGGAATCGCTCACGATATTGGCATAGGCGCAGCCGTAACGCGTCTTGACGTCCTCAGCGCGGTCGTAGGCCATTTTCAGGCAAATGGAAACGTCGCCGGTGACATTTTGCCCGGCCAGGCTGATCATATCCGTCTGCTGGATGCTGCCGTCGAAGAACACGGCGATATCCGTGGTTCCGCCGCCGATATCGACCAGCGCGACGCCGAGTTCCTGCTCCTCACGGTCCAGCACGGCATAGCTTGAGGCAAGCGGCTGTAACACAAGATCTTTCACATGATACCCCGCGCGTTCTACGCAGCGGTAGGTATTCTGCGCAGAAGCCACGGCGCCGGTGACGATGTGGCATTCCACTTCCAGCCGCATGCCGGTCAGACCGATGGGATTGCGGATGCCGTCTTGGTTGTCGACTATGAATTCTTGGGGGATGACATGGATAATCTCGCGGTCCATCGGCATGGTGACGGCTTTGGCCGCCTCAATCGCGCGCCGGACGTCGTCTTCGGTAATTTCATGATCCTCCCGTCCGACCGCCACAACGGCATGGCTGTTGATTCCGCGAACATGATCCCCGGCAATGCCGACGTACACGGATTCCGCGCTCACGCCCGCCATCCTTTCAGCCTGTTCCATCGCCTTGCGGATCGATTCGATTGTCAGCTCGATATTGACGACCATCCCCCGCTTCAGCCCGACCGACGGATACTTGCCGACGCCCAG
>JBBIRG010000016.1:13828-15144 GCA_037441945.1 Bacteroidota bacterium
CGGCGATCTTGGTGGTCCCTATGTCTAATCAGACTACTATGTTTCCGCTCATATTGCACCTGACACTGTATTCATAATTGAATTGCTTTCATTTATCTCGTATTATCATTTTATTGTCGTAACGGATTTCAACTTCACGTACGCGTTTCCCGGGCGGGTTTTTCCGAAAAGATTCCACCGCGGCTTCAAGGTAAACCAGGCTTCGTTCCGGTGATTCGGGATCGGCGAGAAACGGGAACGGCCATGAATTCATGTATATTTTCAGCGCGTCTTTGCCGTACTCGATTTCTGACAGTTCAAAATATAGCGCGGGATACCTCAACTGCGCTGTGTGCAGGAATATCCGGATGGGCGTTATACCGGGCGCTTTTATCTGGGATCCGGTTTTCACCGCGGCCCGGATGCCCGTTACGACCGGTAAATTGTATGAACGAACCTTTTTCAGTTTCGGGAGAATAATCCCGTCGGCATCCATGGCATGAAGATCGTCGATTGCTATGAAAGCGACTGGTTTTCGCTCCTCGACCCGGATCGTAACGGAGGACGGATAATGCCGGCTGACAACAACCTGCCTGAAAAACGGCTGTTTTTTTAATTGCGCGGCGACCACAGGCCCGTCGATCGTCCCCAGTCGGACTCCTTTTTGCAGTCCCGACCACGCGATGACTTCTTCACGGCTGGTGACCTCGCAACCATGCACTTCAATTGTTTTGAGAGTAAACATGGACGATTGCGTGATCCACTCTTCCCAGTTCAGCGCAAGAATCAGAGCGGACAAAAGGACAACGATGACTACCAGCTTCATGTAACGCTTCTGCCGGGGGCGGCGCAACACACCGGTTGTTCGCGTATCGTCGATCATTCCCTCTTTCGGACGGCCTGAGAAAAACCCGTCGGCGAAATCCTTATTGACGATGACGTCGTCCGTGTCTTCCTCGATGAGCGACTTGACGGGGATATCATCCGTGCCCGGGTCCACAATATCATTTTCTTCGTTATCGGTTTACGGTATAATATTATTTTTCGGATTTTCTCCGAGAATCTGATTAAAGGATATCAGTTCTCCGGATTCTTCAGCCGGCAGGTTTTTACTTGGCGGATGTTTATGATTTCCCATTAATATCGGATTACCGGCATCAATCTGGTCAGTCTGGTTAAACCCGTTTTCCGATGACGAACCGGCCGTTTCAGCATTCTTATTTTTTCTGATCAGCATGTCGCTGTCAAAAAGGTCGACTTGCGTTGTTTCACGTTTCTTTCTGATCATAGATATGGCTCGGCATTTGATTCACTTTTGTCAAATCCGTATAAACGGA
>JBBIRG010000017.1:0-6509 GCA_037441945.1 Bacteroidota bacterium
GTATTTCACTTCGGTTGTTTTAAGGGCTTAACATTTTGTTATACGATAATGGCCGCAGTTAACGGTATTTTCGGGTTTATTCATCCCTGTGAACGCCCGCCGGCGAGAACGCAGGAACAAATATAGCAATATATTCCGCCCCGTTTTCGCTGGGAGAACTGTACCTGATCCATTCGCCTTTTTCCGCGATGAAGGCCTGATTCGCTCGGACTTCATATTTTCCGTTTTTCGTTTCCACAACGAGTAGACCGCTGAGCACAATCGTATATTCATTAAATTCCGGCGTCTGGCCGGGTTCGGCACAATCCTGCGGGTTTTCATTCGCGAGATGCTGACTTCGGCAGTTTGGGTATTGACGAGACCGATGAATTCCTCGATCCGTTTTTTCGGAATTCCGGAGGCCCTGATGCGTGAAGGGTGCTTAATAAATTTCATGTTTTCTCCAGACAGAACATAGGTTATCGTTAAAACGATCGTTGACGATTATATCAAATGACCTTTAAGATTGAAAGAAAATATTCACGTATTTCATTTGGCGGGAGATTTTATCTTGATTTTATGAGACGAATAATTTATAATCTACCAATTTAGTTCAGTAAATACGGTCGCCTTAATCGAGACACAGGTAACCGAAACTGTTAACATAATTGATAGGATAATAAAAAAACAAAGCATATTACGATTGTTCCTTAACGAATGGTAAAAAACCATCCTCAAACATAACCAAAAGAAAAATGATATGAACGATTTAAAAAAAGCGGTCGAGATCGCGGACGGCGTGTTTTGGGTCGGCGTTCGGCGCAATACGATGCTGGAAATCAATGTGTACCTGCGAGTGTTTAAATCCAATGGTAAACAGGTAAACATCCTGATCGATCCGGGCCCGCCGTCGGACTTCGAGGTCATCTCCGAAAAAGTCAAGCCAATCATCGGCGATATCCGCAACGTTCATATCGCTTTCGTCAACCATCAGGATCCTGATGTCGGAACCAATTCAATGTATATCCAGAAATTTAACCCGAATCTCACGGTCATTACTAGCGAAGACACCTGGCGGCTCATCCGTTTTTTCGGATTGAACCCCAAACGATTCCAGGCGACAGATAAATTTCCCAACCAGAAGGCGCAAATTTCCACCGGCGATATCGTCCGGTTTGTACCCATGCCGTTCTGCCATTTCCGCGGCGCCGTCATGCTGTACGATCCGAAAAGCCGCATTCTTTTTTCGGGCGATTTCCTCGGCGGACTCACGTATTCGGAAGATCTGTTCGCATCATCCGACAACTGGACCGGCGTACGAACGTTCCACCAGATTTACATGGCGTCCCAGAACGCTATCCGCATGGCCGTAGACCAGATCCGCAAACTTGATCCGGCCCCGCTTATGATTGCCCCTCAGCACGGCGGCATTATCAAAGGCGGACTCATCGACGAATTCCTGATGAAAATGTACGACCTGCCCGTCGGACTGGATCTGTTCCAGGATCATTCCATCGATAAGGAACTGTACATCGAGGCGATCAATGATATTCTCGGTAGCCTCGAGACAAAGGTCAGTTCCGCTTTTGTTTCCGCGGCGCTCGCGCAATACCAGACCGACGGCTCGTTCCCGAATATATTTCTCGTCACCGATAACCGCATCCAGGACGTAAAAACGGAAATATTATCCTCCTATCAGTCACTGCTGAATACGCTGATGAACGATCAGCCGGAGCAAATACGCGACATGATTAAAAATTCGGTTCTGAAAGCGAGCATTGACTGGAACATGAACGAACTCAGCGAAGGTCTGTTCCAGCGGGAAGCAACACCCTCGGAATTTCTGACGAACGCCACGCGATAATCGAAGGAATCGAAACGATGAGCAATGAAGCAGTTATACGAAAGAAAAACGATCTGTGCCGGCAGTTACTTGATCATCTCATAAACGTCGGCGTCAGCGATTCTGAAATAGGAAAATTAAAAAATTCCCTGATCGACGCTCCGACCGGTCAGGAAACGGCGGTCTTATCAACAACGGTTATCATGAAACACAAAGATAAATTTGACGGTGATGCCGCCGCGGTGTTTAAGCGGTGGATTCTACTGAATTAATATTTATTTTTCATTCCGCGTTAAACGTTGTGTGTTCATCCGTAATTGTTATTTGTTTTGCATTATTCAGTTTATGATTCGCAAATCAACCGCAGGGATTTGCCGAAGAAAATATAATCAGTTAATTTACTCGCTTATTATCGGTACGCATTTATTTTGTATTTTTCGCGCAACCTCCTTGATTGTAACTTTGAACGATCGAAGGGCGCGGGAAATCCTGTGTTAATAAATGGATTCACTTATTTGCATATTAACCCGACTATGGCCCCAATTTTATCATAATTCATTTGCCATTATGGGCAAATAATGTTTATTTTATGTAAGATATACGTGAGTTGAATGAAAGTAATACAATGAAATATAAAAACCATAAACGTATAATGGATGACAAATAAAACGCCATGCAAACACCTTGTCAATATCAATGCCAGGATTGCGGGAAAAAATATTCCCGCGATGAAGTGACCTATTTATGTCCCGACTGCGGTCAGAAATACAAACCCGGCATTCCGCTGACCGGCGTGCTGAAGGCGGTCTTTGATTACGATTTCATTAAAAAGAAATTCAAAACGAAGCTTCCCGACTGGAATCTTTTCTCAGCGATCGAGCCGAAGTATTATCCTCCTTATCCGCTGGTTCCGACGCCGTTCTTTAAAACATTACGCCTCGGATTTGAGTTCGGCTTTTCTAATGTCTGGATCAAGAATGACGGACTTTGCCCTAGCGGATCGCTGAAAGACCGGGCGTCGTTCCTGATGGTTGCCGAGGCGAACCGGATAGACGAACATACCCTTGTCGCCGCGTCGACGGGAAACGCCGCGAGCGCGCTGGCCGCCGTCTGCGCCTCAGCCGCCAAACAAGCCGTGATCTTTGCTCCGTATACCGCCCCGAAAGCCAAACTCCTTCAAATGATTCTCTACGGCGCGAAAGTCATTCCCGTCAAAGGAACGTATGACGACGCGTTCAGATTATCGCTTGAATATACGAAAACACGCAAAGGTCTGAACCGCAATACGGGGTATCATCCGCTGACCATCGAAGGCAAAAAAACCGCCGGTCTTGAAATCTTCGCGCAGAACATGATGAAAACGCCGGACGCTATTCTTGTTCCCACAGGCGATGGCGTGATTATCGGCGGAATTTATAAGGCGTTTTATGATCTCAAGATGGCTGGACTGATTGAACATCTTCCCAAATTAATCTGCGTTCAGGCGGAATCTTCCGACGCCATTCATCGTTATATTAATTCGGGCGCCTATTACGACGCGGTCAAACCGGTCACGGTCGCCGATTCGATATCCGTAACCACGCCGAGCAACGCGCACATGGCACGGCAAGCTGTTCTGGAATCGGGCGGTTTTTCCGTCACCGTATCCGATGGGGAAATCATGGAAGGACAAAAATTGCTCGCGAGAACAACCGGAATATTCGCGGAACCCTCCTGCTCAGCCACTATTGCGGCACTTAAAAAACTCTCCGCAACTGGACAATTAAAACACAAGGAACAAATTGTCCTGATGATCACGGGCCACGGGCTGAAAGATATTGATACGCCATTAAAAGCGATTACTATCCCCGAGGCGATTGAACCGGATCTTAAATATTTGCCTGCTTAACCTTATTAACAAAATTATCAAGGGAATGATATGTCTGAATACTGTGAAAAACTTGAAAAGTGCGGTTTCTTCCATAATTTCAAAGGCAATTCTGAAGTTGTCACAGAAGGCGGGATTAAGAAATTCTGCGAAAACCAAGAAAAATCCAAAAAATGCGAACGCAAAAAATACAGTAAAGCTAACGCCAAACCGCCCTCAGATAATATGACGCCGACAGGAAAAATTATTATTTTTTGATTGTCGGCGCATTTCGGAACCAATAGAATTATTTTTTCGATGGAAATGAAACAAAATAATTGTTTGTCCTTAAAATATTTCTTATATTTTTATTAAGAAAAAAAACAGACGTTTGCTCCGGATTGTCAACCATAAAGAGAAAACTCTACCTTGCAGACCATCACTCAATTAACTGATCCGGCCGGCTTTTATCAATCCATTATTGACGCGATGCCGGTTCCGGTAATGATTGTCGATGACGATATCCGGATCATCGGATATAATGCTGCCGCGACGCGGTGGTTGAACGGCGTCAACTCTCAGTCGTTAAAACAAAAAACCGGAGAAGTGCTGCAATGTCTGAATTCAAAATTATCAAAAAACGGATGCGGGCATTCTCATTTCTGTAAGGATTGCGTGATCCGAAAGGCCATCGATTCTTGCAGTCAAGGAAAACAAGCCTATCGGCAGAAAGTCAGGATTCAGATAACCGAAGGGAATAAAACCCTGAATAAATTTTATCTGATTACGGCCAGTCCGCTGGAACCTCTTGCCGAGAAAATGACGCTGCTGATATTTGAAGATATCCAGGAAATCCTCATGATGGGAGGACTGGTTTCGATTTGCGCAAATTGCAAGAAAATCCGCGACGAAAAGAAAATCTGGCATCCGATCGAAAATTTTTTTAATTCGGAATTAGACGTCGATTTCTCGCACAGCCTGTGTCCGAAATGCGCGCATGATCTGTATCCTGAAATTTATCGGGATTAAAAAAATAACCGGACCTTAGTTTTTTTACTTACCTATCCGGAAAAGCCATGAGAACGCTCATCAAAAACGGGTTGTTATGCCTTGAAAACGAAATTCTCCGACAGGATCTCCTGATCGATAGCGGAAAAATAATTTCTACGGGAACAAATACTAATAGCGATGACGCTCAGGTTGTGGATGCGTCGGGGCAATATGTCGGGCCGGGATTTATTGATTTTCACGTTCATCTCGACGACCGCATCGGCGCCTATGACCTGGCAGATAACTGGAACAGCGGATCGAAGATTGCCGTGCAGAACGGAATAACAAGCATGATCAATTTCATTACGCAAAGACCTGCGCAGTCCTTCTCACAAGCGGTTCGTTCGGCCATGAAAAAAGCCGAAGGAAATTCATTCTGCGATTACCACTGGCATCTGACGCCAACGCTTTTCGATGACGCGCTTTGGCCGGAACTGGATGAATGGATATCAAAGGGTTTCAGGACTGTCAAATTATACACAACGTATCGTAACGCCGGAATTTTCTCGGATTATGATCAGATTGAATTTATTTTCAGCAAGTTGAAAAACAAACCGGTAACCTTTCTCATCCATTGCGAAGACGACGGCATTTTATCGGCTGCGAGAGTTGACCCGGAGCAGTTGTCTTCATCGTACGCTCAGGCATTGCTTCGTCCGGCCGAGGCGGAAATCCGCGCAATCAAAAAATTGACAGAACTTGCTCAAAAATATCGTGTGTCTCTGCATATCGTTCACGTTTCTACTTTAGAAGGCGTGAAGTTAATCAATGAAAGCAGAACGCAACTGAAGGTTACCTGCGAGACCTGTCCCCAGTACTTATTTTTTTCGGAAGACGATCTGAAGGAACCGGACGGTTACCGATTGATCTGTTCGCCGCCGCTGCGGAAAGCTGAGAATATTACGGCTATGCGGGAGGCCGCGTTATCGGGTCTGTTTGATTTGTATGCGACGGATCATTGCGCGTTTCTGAAAAAGGACAAGCGCGGTTCAAATCCTTATGATATCCGCGCCGTTCCCAACGGCATTCCCGGGATCGGGGCATTAATTCCTTTGATTTTTAATCTTTATACGAGTAAATACCGCATAACCGAATGGGTCAACCGTTTGTCAACGAACCCGGCCCGGATATCCGGAATCTATCCCAAAAAAGGAACGCTGCTCCCCGGGTCTGACGCTGATGTTGTTATTTTCAGTACCAACGGCTCTGAAAGGAAAATCCGGTCTTCATACGCGGATGTTTATGATCCGTACGATTCGTTCACGACAACACTGAACATTCGAGATGTTTTTTTGCGCGGCCATCCGGTAATCGCCGGAGGCCGGTTCATTAACGATCAGATTCCGGAAGGACAATGGATATGCGGGATTTAACCGGAAAATGCTGGCGCAACGACGCGGCCGCGAAAGTAACCGGAGCGGCGAAGTACACGGACGATATGAAAATCGTCAACATGCTTCACGCCGTGCCGGTTTACAGCGATTACGTTCATGCGAAAATCAATTTGATCAACACGGCGGTGGCTGAGAAACAACCCGGCGTTGTCCGCGTGATCACGGCAAAGGATGTTCCGGGCAGCAACCGGCTCGGGCAGATCATCAGGGATTATCACATTTTCGCGGACGATAAGATCCGTTATAACGGCGACGTCATCGCGGTCGTCGTCGCGCAGACCCGTGAACAGGCAATTCTCGCAGCAGGGAAAGTCACCGTCGACGGGGAAGTTCTTCCCGCGGTTCTTGATCCCGAAGCAGCGATGAAGCCCGGATCTCCGCTGGTGCATGAGAACCA
>JBBIRG010000017.1:6529-14865 GCA_037441945.1 Bacteroidota bacterium
GATTAATGAACATAAAGTCCGCCGCGGCGATATCAAGAAAGGATTTCGTGAATCGGAGTTGTTTGTTGAGCAGACGTTCCGGACGCCGTGGGTCGAGCACGCGTATTTAGAACCGGAGTCTGCGATTGCAATGCAGCGTTCCGACGGCGTCATGGAGGTGCACGGAAGTATGCAGCATCCGTTCAGCACGCGGAGGTTTACGGCCGGACTGCTTGGCGTTCCGCTGACCGAAGTGGAAGTCTTCAATCCCGCGATGGGCGGCGGTTTCGGGGGAAAAGACGATACAGCCGCGATTGTTTGCTCCCGTGCGGCTCTGGCGGCTAAACTCACCGGCCGGCCGGTAAAAATGACCTACACCCGTGAATGGTCGATCCGGGAAAGCTACAAACGGCATCCTTATGTGGTTCATTACAAAATGGGTTTTACCCGCGACGGATTTATCAAAGCCGTTCAATGTACGGTGTACGCCGACGGAGGGGCCTATTGTTCCGTAACGCCCTGGGTGACGTGGCGTTCCACCGTCCAATGCTGCGGTCCCTATTTAGTTGAGCATGTTCACGCGGATATTTTCGGCGTTTATACGAATAATGTATTTACCGGCGCGATGCGCGGTTTCGGTTCGCCGCAGATGAATTTTGTCATCGAACAGGTTGTTGAAATGGCCGCCGCGCAATGCGGCCTCACCGGAATCGAGTTCCGGCGAAGGAATATGGTCAAACAGGGTTCCGTCACGATTACCGGCCAGAAATTAGAAAATCACAAAGTTTCGCTGGTACAGGCGCTCGATAAGGTTCTTCTCGAAACGGATTATGAAAACAAACTGAAACAATGTTCCGCCGGAAAAGGAGAAGCCGACGAACTTTACGGCATCGGGCTAGCGATGAGTTACCGCGGATGCAGTCTCGGCGCGGAGGGCGTGGATTTCTGCGCGGCGATCGTGAACGTGCAGGCGGACGGCTCCATCCTCGTCGAAACCGGCATTCATGAGAACGGGCAGGGCTCTGAGTCCGCGATGTGCCTGATCCTCGCGAAGGAACTCGGCGTTAGCCTTGACCGGATCCGCTACCGCAGGCAGTCCACGTCGAATATCCCTGACAGCGGAACCACCGTAGCGTCACGCGGAACCATCATGGGCGGCGGAGCGGTTGCCCTGGCGGCGCGGGAACTGAAAATAAAAATAGGCGATGTTGCACGTGCGAGGCTTTCATGCGCGACCATGGAAGAACTCGAATTTGCCGAGGACCGGATTTACTGTAAAAACCGGACGGCTTTTCTCGACTGGCCGGACGTTATCCGCGACATGTACTCGAAAAAACAGTACCCCTACGCGCTCGGCGTATTCCGTTCGCCGCAGACTTCATGGCATGAGGAAGACGGACAGGGCGACGCTTATTTCACGTGGGTTTACGGCTGCCAAGCCGTTGAATTGTCGGTGAACAGGAAAACGGGGAAAGTGAAACTGCTGAACATGGTTGCCGCGCACGATGTGGGGAAGGCCATCAATCCGGGCATGCTGCTGGGGCAGTTTTACGGCGGCATGGCCATGGGCGCCGGATACGGGTTGTTCGAGGAATTCAAATCCGAGGGCGGAAAAATCCAAACGCTGAATTTCAATACCTACCGAATCGCCCGGTCCACCGATTTGCCCGAAATGAAAGCGTTTATCATCGAAAATCATGACCCGGTTTCTGAAACCGGAGCGAAGAGCATCGGCGAACCCACTTGCGAAATCATGGCGCCGGCTATCGCAAACGCCGTATATAACGCGACCGGCGTTCGTCATTTTCAAATACCCGTCAAAATCAAATGAGAGAACCGGTTATGAACCTGATCATAAACAATAAATCGGTTGACGTCACGGAAAATCAACTAAACAAAAAAATAATCGATTTCCTCCGCGAGGATCTCGACCTGACCGGGACAAAAAACGGATGCAACATGGGCGTTTGCGGAACCTGTACCATTTTGGCCGACGACGTACCCGTCAAAGCCTGCATGAAAACGACGCGCGATTTCGTCGGAAAAAAAATCCTGACCATTGAAGGTTTGCAAAATTCTGACGGTTCGCTTCACCCGCTTCAGCAGTCGTTTATTGACGCCGGCGCGATCCAGTGCGGCTTCTGCATTCCCGGTATGGCCCTTACGGCGCACGCTTTTTTGCTGAAAAACAACAAACCAACACGCGAACAGATCCGGCAGGCCATCCGGGGAAATCTCTGTCGCTGCACCGGTTATCAGCAGATCATCGACGCGATCGAAAACGCGGCGAAATATTACTGAAAAACAGATTTTAATATTCACCCAACTTTAAAAACGGCGAGGATACCATGGACACTCTGAAAAGCCTGATCAGCCAGCTCCAATCTCTGAAAACGGATTCCTATAAAAAAGACTTCCTGCTGACGTGGGAAAAAACGCTCGATGAAATCAAAGCGACCGGCATCGTCGCAGAATGCCTGAAACTAATGCACCAGCAGGGCGTCAGTTCCAAAGTATGGGACAGCGGACTCGCCCTTTCCATTTTCCGCGACAAATCTACACGCACGCGGTTTTCCTTCGCTTCCGCCGCAAATTTACTTGGTCTGGCGCTTGCCGATCTGGATGAGGAAAAATCACAAATTTCGCACGGAGAGACAGTCCGTGAAACCGCTAACATGATTTCGTTCCTGACTGAAGTCATCGGCATCCGCGATGATATGTTCCTCGGCGAAGGTAATAAGTATATGCGCGAGGTCGGCGAGGCGATTGACGAAGGATTCGCGAAAAACGTGCTCCATCAACGACCAACCATTGTCAATCTTCAGTGCGATATCGATCATCCCACCCAGGCGATGTCTGATCTGCTGAAACTGAAAGATTATTTCGGATCATTCGAAAATCTGAAAGGCAAAAAGATCGCGATGACGTGGGCATATTCGCCGAGTTACGGAAAACCGCTGTCGGTACCGCAGGGTATTATCGGCCTGATGACCCGTTTCGGCATGCACGTCTCGCTCGCCCATCCCGAAGGTTATGACCTGATCCCGGATGTTGAAAAAGTCGCCCTGAACAACGCCAAAGAAACCGGCGGCAGTTTTGTGAAAGTCAATTCCATGGAAGATGCGTTCAAAGACGCTGATGTTGTTTATCCGAAATCATGGGCGCCGTATAAGGTCATGGAGCGCCGTACCGCGCTTCTGCAGAAGGGCGACAAGAGCGGCCTTAGCGACCTGGAAAAAGAATGTCTCGCCAACAACGCGAAATTCATCGACTGGGAATGCGACGAGAAGAAAATGAAAGTCACAAAAAAAGGCGAGGCGCTGTACATGCATTGCCTGCCTGCCGACATCACCGGCGTATCCTGCAAACAGGGCGAGGTCGCCAAGGACGTTTTCGAGAAGTACCGCATCCACACCTATCAGGAAGCGGGGTTTAAACCCTACGTGATCGCGGCGATGATACTCATGTCGAAATTCGAAAAACCAGAGGAACTGATTCAGAATATGGTCAACAGGAATCTGAAACGGTCCGCCTTTTAATCCGTTTACAATAAATTTGATTGGAAAAAATTATGTCCCGCATTATCAAGGAAATAAAAAAAGATGTTATCAAACGCACGGCGCAGCGATGCCGGGAAAAAAATATCATCATCCCGACGTTTCAGCAACTCATTAATCCAGAGACGATTCCTGACAAAATAAAAACTCGCCTGAAGGGAGTAGGCTTATGGGATATCAATCCGGTTAATTTATTTCGCATCACCTGGAAAAACGACATAAATACCGGTTTATTTGGCGGGGTAAATTATCTGGAAATCCCGGAAGAAATCACGGGCGTAAAAGCCAGGATATTCGGAATCGTCGGTAAATATTTCCCAACGGGAGCGCATAAGGTCGGCGCTGCGTTCGGGTGCCTTGTTCCGCGGTTAGTCAGCGGCGAATTCGACCCTACGGTGCATAAGGCGGTCTGGCCCTCAACCGGTAATTATTGCCGAGGCGGCGCGTTCGACTGCGCTCTGCTGGGCTGTACATCTATCGCTATTTTGCCCGAAGAAATGTCGCAGGAACGGTTTACCTGGCTGAAAGAAATCGGCGCCGAGGTTATCGCGACGCCGGGCTGCGAATCGAACGTGAAGGAAATTTACGACAAATGCTGGGAACTCCGCAAGGATCCGCACAACGTGATTTTCAACCAGTTCGATGAATTCGGCAATCCGATCTTTCATTATCATGTTACAGGACGCGCGTTCCAGGAAGCGTACGAGAGGATCAGGAAGCCGGGAAACCGCGCGGCCGCTTATATATCTGCGACCGGTTCCGCGGGGACCATCGCCGCCGGCGATTACCTTAAGACTTTGTATCCCCACCTGAAAGTTGTCGCCACGGAAGCCCTGCAGTGTCCCACTTTGCTTATGAACGGATTCGGCGGACACCGCATTGAAGGCATCGGCGACAAACACGTGCCATGGGTTCATAATGTCCGCAACACCGACGCCGTAGCAGCTATTGACGACGAGGACGCCATGCGTCTTCTTCGGCTATTCAACGAACCCTCCGGTCATGAGTATCTGAAGGCTATCGGCATTAACGATTCAACGGTGAAGCAACTTCCCCTGCTCGGAATTTCCTGTATCTGCAATTTACTGGCGGCGATCAAGACGGCGAAACATTTTGAAATGGATGAAAACGACGTCGTTATGACCGTGTTCACCGATTCCGCCGAAATGTATCAATCGCGTCTCGCCGAACTCGCCAAAGAACGCGGCGCTTATAATACCGCTCAAGCCGCAAAAGATCTTGAAGGCCCGGCTCATCATCAGGGCGTCGATTTCTTCAAAGAATTTAATTACTATGACCGCAAAGCCGTTCATAACCTGAAATATTACACCTGGGTCGAACAGCAGGGTAAAACATATGAAGAAATTCTTGAGCAATGGAACCCGGAATTTTGGCGTGAACTTTTTGACAGTGAAATTGGTTATTTCGATCAGTTGATTGAGGAATTCAACAGGGAAGTCGGCCTGATTTGAGATTAGTAGAATTATTCTTTTGATTTATAACCGTCGGAAAATAATCTCGGGCGGTTTATGTTTTTATAGGTTGGGTGAACTTAATTTCGCCCCTGGACGGAAATGAAGTCCACAAATAAAAAAAAATCAGCTTAATCCGAAAAATTCATATTGATTATCTTTTTTGACTGATTATATTTCTTCCGTTAAAGACTGTTATGAAATAAAAAAAAAAAATATCGGATGAATAATCAAACTATTATTAATAACAGACATGAAGCTTTATGAAACTTAAACGACTGATTATCAGCACATTACTCGGAGTAGTATTCGGGTTTGTATGTTGCGGATTTGCGTCAAGCGGCGGGAATCCGGTTTCCACTTTACTAGCCGTCAATATCATCGTCGGTAGGACAATGATCGGCATAGCCATCGGCATCAGCGGACTGAATTGCAAACACTGGTCGTTACACGGAATACTGATGGGATTCATTTTTAGTTTGCCATCCGGTTTTGGCGCTATGCTCGGCCCGGAGAATCCCGAATTCAGTCATTCGATGATCTTCATCTCTACCGTAGTCATGGGCATGATTTACGGATTATTGATTGAAATGATCACGACTGTACTGTTTAAGGCGAAGCAATAGGCGAAAAACCAAAGAGTGATTATACCGGTAAAGAATAAATTTAACTTTTTTTTACAAAGTGACATTATATCGCAAATTAGTCTTAATGTAATTCTTCATCGGGAAGTTCAGTCGGCATTTTTGGTGAAGGACTCGCTCTATATTCCAAAGTCATGTATCGTATTGATACAAAATTAATGTAATTGAAACAAGCATATCCATAAACTAATGGGGTTAAAATTAAGAGCGTTTCGTATGTAGACAAACATTTAATTAACTACATGTAAAAAATAAATTTATAATAACTTTGTTTATCCGTTTTCTTACAATTTTCAAAGAAATTTCGCTGGACAATTATGCGTAGACATAATAAACTGGCTTGATTTTTGCAATGCAATTCAGACGTGAAAAAGAAGGATAAAAATAAGGAAACGGTAAACCTCGCTTACGAAGATATTCAGCCGGATAAAAGAAAAAGCGGATATTCATTTGTCCGTATCATCGGGCTCATCATGCTGGTCCTGATCGGCGCGATTATCATTTTTCTTTTTCAGTTTCCCCACTACCTGAACGGGCCTATGGGTTACATCATTCCTATAACGCTTTTTATTCTTTTATTCGGGGCCTTTTACTCGCTCATTATCAGCCTCAAATTGAAAATCCCGATTCGAACGGCCGCGAGTGTTTGCCACTGATTCAGTTACCCCAAAAAAAAAAACAATTATTCGCAATCAATATCCCTGAAATCGAAGCAAACAATTCCTAATGAGAGCGCGATATGGTGAATATTTGTATTTCATAGCAGTCATTCAGTTCATAATAAGGCATTTATATGCTTGATGGTTATAAAAAAATAACCGTAGCGCTTGACGGGTCAGACAAAGGACGCAAAATTCGTGAAAAAATTAATTAGCCGAAACGACAAGAAAGTTTTTATGCCCGCTAAACAAACGAAAAACGCAAAAAAATTCATTTGGCTCATACGCCTTTCCTGTGGTTACCGTATTCGCGGGTTGTTTTATTACCCCAGTGTCTTCGCGCTTTGATGGTAAAAGATTTCCTGTGCATCCTCGGCGATCATAGTGCATCGAGAACTATCCACGAAGGAAACTATTTATTGCACTCAGAAATACTTTAGCACAAGCCTTTAGCAAAAGCCGGTTATAATTTTTCTTGAATACGATTGTTTCTTTTAATAATTTACCTGAAGAGCCGTTATTTGGCGAAAGCCGCGGAAAAGAAAGCCGCGGAAAAAAAAACCGGGCAAAAGAACATGACTGGTCCGATTTCATTTTTTCATCGCTGGTTTGGTAAGCGTTCCGCGCATTATCCGCAAAACGCGTATCTTTTTACCCGTATCACGCTTATTCCTGGAATTTTATTCGCCTGGTGGACGCTTCCGGGTCTGGGCCGCGAAGATGACAGCGTCCAGAACCTGTTTCTGCTTTTGCCGGTTGTTCTTGTGATCTGGTCGGCTTTGAATTATTATTTTTTCCTTACATATCTGAAATCTACCCGACTGTATTTACTCAACGCTGCGGTCTGGGACGTCAACGATCTTATAGAACCCTCCGTAAAAGAATCGCTTTCTTTCCCGCTGAAATATTCGGTTTCTTCATGGCTTACCGGCTTAATTTTAATGTTCCTATCAGCCCTTGTCGTCTTATGGTTTTCAGAGAACGAACCGGGTGTTTCCGCGGCCGTACTATCCTTGGCGGCGGGCTTGTCCTTAACCGTAAACCTGGACTATCTTGTACTTTCCGACGCCGTTTCTCCGGTTCTTTGCCGGATGCAGGAGAAACGATTCCGGCCAAATAAACGCATGAAAGAATTTTACGACGAATCTCTCGCTGTGTACGGAGGCGGACTTGCGGTTTCACTATTCATTTACGCGGTCATGGCCGAAACGTCACCGTCTTTTTCCTTCTGGCCGTTCCTTACGGTATGGCTGGCAACGGGCCTGTGGCTGGTCATGCGCCGCCGGGAACAGTGGAAACTTTTCCACCGATTCACCGATACGGAAAGCGGAGAGCGAGAATGGGCAGCCGGGAATTTCGCGGCGGTTCCGGAATTATGGGCGCTGATTCAGACAGCCGAAATGACGACGCGGCAGTTTTACGAACTGTTCCGGAACATTGAAAACAACAGCAGCGAGATGAATGCCGCGGCAAAAGTGGTGACGGAAACGTCCGCAGAACAGAACGCCGCGCTGATTCGCCAATCGGCCTCGGTGACCCAGACGTCGTCGACGCTGCAGGAACTGGTGCAGGCTTCGAAACAGATCGCCGACAGCGCGAGCGCTGTGGTCGGGTATGCCGAAAACACGGAGAAGAAAGCCGATCAGGGGCTCCGGGTCATGAAAGATACGGTCACGCGCGTCCAGAGGGTACGCGATGGCAATGAAATCAACCTCTCGGAGGTGATCGTTCTCAGCGAAGCGATCATCGAGATCAGGTGTTGAATTTCATCATCAGTATCGCGGACGAAACCAACCTGATCGCGCTGAACGCAGCGATTGAGGCGAGTTCCGCCGGTGAGCAGGGCAAGCGCTTCAAGATAGTCGCCAATGAGGTGCGACAGCTGTCCACCCGCGTCACGAAATCCATCCGTTCGGTCAAGGACATCACCCGCAAAATACAGGACGCTGCGTCGCGGCTGGTACAGACTGTACAGGACCACCAGGAAGGGATCGACGAAAGCGTGAGTTGGGTCGATCAGGCGCT
>JBBIRG010000018.1:0-14729 GCA_037441945.1 Bacteroidota bacterium
GATAAGAAACCGGGTATACGCGAAAATCGCCGGTATCCGGTTGTTTTCGCCCGCGAACAAACTGCCCAGAGCGAGATGACTACTCGGATGCGAAGGCCGGAGAATGATTGCGGACTTAAGATTCGCCTTGGCTTTATCGGTTTGCTTCAGTTTGATCTGCGTAACGGCCAGGTTGTAGCGCAGCAGAAAATCGTTCGGGAATTTTTCAATACCGGCCTCATAATATTTAACGGCCGTTTCCGGATGGCCCCGATCATCGGCGTTTGTGCCCCATATCATGTACGCCCTGACCAAAAAGTCCGAACTGTACTCAAACAGCATCCGGCAGTAGACGTCGCTGCTGTCATATTTTTTCAGCGCGTTATATGTGATCGCCAGTTCGTACATCGCGGCGAGATTATCGGGGTTCCGGGCAAGCGCTTCGTGAAATACCGCCGCCGCTGTCCGGTAATCGGCGGATTCAAACATGCGGATTTCCTCTGCTATCAAGGCGTCATCGCCTTCATCGTTTTCACGCGCCGTCTTAAAGGGCTCTTTGACCGTTAAAGACGGCGTGCAGGCCTGAAGCAGAAAAACAAAAATCAAAAAAATCACGCAGCGCACATTTTTTCCTTTGGGTGATAATTGTAAGGCGGATTATACCTCGCCAATGCCTCCGCCGCTGAGATATTTGTATTTTTTTTGTTTTGATTTCCATCGTTCCATGGCGTAATGCTGCATATCCTCCACGGTGTCCTTTTCATCGACGATCTCGATTCCAAGCAGCGTTTCAATAATGTCCTCCAGTGTGACAATGCCTGCCATTCCTCCGTATTCGTCGACGATCAGCGAAATATGCTCTTTACTTTTCAGCAATATTTCCCATGCGGCAAACAGCGTTGTGGACTCGGGCAGCGTGACAATGTCGCGCTTGAGATTTTTTAATTGCAGGTCAAACTGGTCTTCGGCCAGCTTTTCAAAAACCAGTTCGCGGAAAACGTATCCTGTGATGTTGTCGCGGTTCTCATGGTAAACCGGAATGCGCGAGAAATGAAGAAAATCCTTGCGGGCGAGGAATTCCCGGACGCCCATATTTTCGTCGGCGATCACGACAACAACCCGGGGAGTCATGATGTCGGACGCTCGGATGCTTTTCAGGCGGATCAGATTCTGGATGATCTTGTTTTCCTTATCGCTGACGGTTCCGTGTTCGACTCCCATATTTGCCATGGCCGATATTTCTTCCCGGCTGGCCGTGTGCTTTTTGTTACGGCCGGACAAAAATTTCGTCAGGTAGGACGAGCCGATGACGAACGGATAACTGATAAGGATCATGATTTGCAGCAAACGGGCTACGACTCCGGATAATTCCTTGCAGTAACTAGCGCCCAGTGTTTTGGGGAGAATTTCAGTGAGAACGAGAATCAAAATGGTCATCACCGCCGAAACGATCCCAAAATACGCGTCGCTGAAAACATGAACCGCCTGAGCGCCGACGCCCGCGGCGCCGACTGTATGCGCGATGGTGTTCAGAGAAAGAATGGCGGAAAGAGGCTTATCCACATGCAGTTTCATGTTCATCATTTCCCGGGCGGAATCGATTCCTTTTTCGGCGCGGGATTTCAGATATGGAAACGGGACAGACAGAAGAACGGCTTCCGCGATCGAACAAAGAAAAGAAACTATCAGAGCGACACAAAGATAAAGAAAAAGAAGCGTCATGAAAAATAATTCCTTACATACATTGCTAAATCCTGCAGGCTTACCGTTAAGATTTGGTATCTCTGAAAACCATCACCGAACAAACGATTTTGGTTTCCAGTACGTCGTTTTCATATTCCTGTTTACGGATATAGTCTTCAAACAATTTTCTCTGATCCGGGTGTTTTTCAGCTAATTCCACACATCGTTTTTTCAGCGACCGGAATATTTGATCGTCCGAATCACGGATATCGTCTTTGTTGATGATAACTTCATCGATGAGTTTCATGCCGGACGCGGCGGTTTGTTCCTCAATATCTTTTTTTCTCATGATCAGCGGATGCTTAAAATCACTGTCGTTTTCAATATATCCGTCGTCGATGATGATGATTCCGCCGTCATTCAGATGGCCGGACAGCGCGGAGAAAGTGGCCGCGTAATCGCCGAGCACCGGGCCGATTGAGCCGAGAATGATTACGTCATACCGGGGAAGGGAGGGAATGCGTTTCCGTATATCGCCCGTTTCAAATCGGCACCGTATTTCAACGCCGTATTCACTTGCTTTCGTGGATGCTTCGGCGATAAATTCTGAAATCGCGTCAATCCCATGACACCGGCAGCCGGTGATATCCGCGGCTAAGCGGACCGAAACGGCGCCCTTGCCGCAGCCCAGATCCAGTGCGTTGATGACTTTTTTTGCATTCACATGCCTCCGCACCAATTCGATGATGACGTCAGGGTCGGTTCCGATTTCCCAGATATCCTGCAGAATATACGGCAGGAAAGGAAATAATTCCCGGTCGGAACCGTCCATGGCCGCGACAACGCAATCTTCCAGTGATTTCATGTGAGTGACTTTATAAATGAATTGTCCGGTCAGCGGATATTATTTTGTGTAATACAATCCGGCGTCCGGGCCGAGCGGAAGTCCGATCAGTATCCAGAGAATCATCAGCAATGTCCACGAGACAAAGAATGTCAGCGAATACGGCAGCATGGTCGCCATGATCGTGCCGATGCCCGCGTTCTTATCGTACTTCTGGAAATACACGATGATGAGCGCGAAAAAACTCATCATCGGCGAGATGACATTCGTCACACTATCGCCGATGCGGAAAACCGCCTGCGACAGTTCCGGCGAATAACCCAGCAACATGAACATCGGAATGAAAACAGGTCCCATCACCGCCCATTTCGCCGACGCGCTGCCCATGAACAGGTTGATAAAGCCGGAAAAAATGACAAACAGGATGACTAACGGAATCAGCCCCATATCGATCTGCTGAAGCAAAGCCGCGCCCTTGACAGCGATCAGCAACCCGAGATGGCTCCATTTGAACCACGCGACAAACTGCGCCGCGAAGAACACAAGTACCAGGAACGGAATTAATCCTTTGAATGTCGCGACCATGCCGTCCACGACATCGGCGTGTTTTTTAAACGAGCCGACTGTGTATCCGTATATGATCCCGCAGGCCGCCGCGACCATAAACAAAATGGAAATGAAGCCTTTCAGTACCGGCGAATGCAGGATGGTATTGTCATCGCCGCGGAGCAATCCATTATCGGGTATCCAGCCGGCCGCGATGAGACCGGCAACGATTAATAGAAATGCCAGGACTCTTTTCAGTCCTTTCTTTTCATCGGCGGTCGGGGGCGTGATGGACTGGGTTTCCGCGCCGCCCGTGTAATGGCCCAGCCGCGGTTCGATCCATGCTTTCGTTACAAGCGTACCCGCGAACGCGATGACAATGGTCGAAACGACCATGAAATAATAATTCGCCGTCGGCAGGACGTAATAATCCGGATCCAGAATCCTCGCAGACTCCGTTGACAATCCCGCCAGAAGCGGATCGATGGTTCCTATCAGCAGGTTAGCGCTGAACCCTCCGCTGACCCCGGCAAACGCCGCCGCCATTCACGCGATCGGATGCCGGCCGAGGGAATGAAAAATAATCCCCGCCATCGGGATGATCAGAATGTATCCGAGATCAGACGCGATATTCGACAAAATGCCCGATAATACGATGATAAAGGTTACCATGTTATTCGGCGCTTTCAGGACCAGCGCGTTGATGGACGCTTTCATCAGTCCGCTGCTCTCCGCAACGCCGATCCCCAGCAACGCAACCATAACGATGCCCAACGGCGCGAAGCTCGTATAATTGTCAACCATATTCAGCAGAATGCGATGCAATCCGTCTCTGGAAATCAAGTTTTCCACTAACACGACTTCACCGGAAGAGGGATGAACGCCGCTCCAATGAAAAGTATGTCCGATCCACGAAAACAAAAGCGTGATCACCCCGAACAAGCCGAATAACACTGCGGGATGAGGCAGGGCATTCCCCGTTTTTTCAATCCCGGAAAAAAAACGAACCAGGATGCTTTTTTTAACCGTTTGATCCATATTCCGTCATTTCAATCTTTTGCTTTTATACGTCGATTCTTATTTACGAATCTTTTGCAACACGCATCTTACCGAAGTAATGTGCTCAAATCATTACATTTATTCAATAGAATTTTGAAAAAACATGTGAAAAAAAAAGCTTTGTTGCACAAATGATTATTTTAATGAGTTTTTCCCGCGAAACACGCCAAAATACTAAATAAATTATTTTTTTTTGGTTATTTCGCTCCAGTCCATGACCTGTCGGGATTTTTTTAGCGGGCAAAAAAGAATTGTGTAACAAAGCCGAAAAAAACATAAAAAAGAAAAAAAATTAAACGAAATGCGGAATAAATGAATCTAATTTTTCGTTAATACGTATAGGTCAATAAATGTTTGATAATAATTAAACAAGGCATAAATATATGTTGTCAACCATAGTAAGAAAAAACGAGCCCTTTGAAAAAGCCGTCCGGCGATTTGAGACAGAATGCCGGAAAGCGAGGATTCTGCAAACGTACGTGGAAAGAACTTCCTTCGTCAGCAAGAGCGAGAAAAAACACCAGTCCAAAAAACGAAAACGTTTCTTATCGGGCGCAAATTAACCATACGTAAAATTAAGTAACAATAAAAGCTCAATCGCAGATTGGGCTTTTATTGTTTGCCTAAAGCATTTATATTGGCTTCGAAAAAAAAAGAAACCGATATGATCATTTATGGAAAACGATGATTTCAGGAATTGGGCACACCGGTTTGCAGACTGGATTGCGGATTACATGCAATCGGTCGAGAAATATTCCGTTATGCCGGATTGCCGTCCGGGCGATATAAAAAACCGGTTACCGGCTGTGCCTCCGGCAAACGGCGAACCGATGGAAAATTTGTTCTCGGATTTCAGGGAAACGATTGTTCCTGGCATGATGCACTGGCAGCATCCGATGTACGGCGGGTATTTTCCCTCCAGCCGGAGCGGGCCGTCGGTTCTGGCGGAAATGCTGACGTCGGGGCTCGGAGCGCAGTGCATGACCTGGCTGACCTCTCCGGCCGCCGCGGAACTGGAGGAACGCGTCACGGAATGGCTCCGCGACATGACCGGTCTGCCCGCCGATTTTACCGGCGTAATCCAGGACACCGCATCAACGGCGACGTTGGTATCCATCCTGACGGCGAGGGAACAGCGAACCGGATACGCGATCAGCAGGAATGGGTTTCAGGCGACGCACCGGTTTCGCGTATACGCTTCCGAGCACGTTCACTCTTCCGCTGATAAGGCCGTCCGCATTGCCGGCATCGGACAGGACAATCTCGTGAAAATCCCGTCCGATGATCAATTCGCGATGATTCCGGAAAAACTGGATGAGGCGATACGGAACGACCGTCGGCAGGGATCCGATCCGTTATGCGTTATTACGACTCTGGGAACGACCGGTTCGGCCGGTGTCGATCCGCTCAAATCCATCGGCATGATCGCGAAACGACACGGTTGCTGGCACCATGTGGACGCCGCTTATGCCGGAACCGCGCTGATCCTGCCCGAATATCGCCGGTTCACCGAAGGCATCGAAACCGTCGACACCTTAGTTTTTAATCCGCATAAATGGATGTTCGTCAACTTTGACTGCACGGCCTATTTCGTGCGCGATAAGGACGTTCTGACTAAAACTTTCAGCGTAACGCCCGAATACCTGCGCACCGCGGAAGACGATCGGGTCAATAATTACCGCGACTGGGGCATACAGCTCGGCCGCCGGTTCCGGGCGCTGAAACTGTGGTTTGTCATCCGCTACTACGGCGTCAGCGGATTGCGGGAAATCCTCCGCAATCATATCCGCTGGGCGAATTGGCTAGA
This sequence comes from Bacteroidota bacterium, assembly GCA_037441945.1. GTDB lineage: Bacteria > CLD3 > CLD3 > SB21 > JBBIRG01 > JBBIRG01. The sequence continues at coordinate 5,919 of JBBIRG010000018.1, forward strand.
GCAGCAAATGACGGACTCCGGCGAATTTGAAATCGTCGCGCCCGTCACTTTCAGTCTTGTCTGTTTCCGCTACAAACCCGCAGGAATGAATGATCCGCAGGAAGCCGACCGGATCAACGAACAGCTTCTGAAAAAACTGAACAACAGCGGAAAAATATTCCTGTCGCATACGCGGCTGAACGGGCGTTTCGTTCTGCGATTTGTGCCGGGCAATATTCAACTGACTCACGATCATATAAGGCGGGCGTGGGAACTGATTTCGGAAACGGCGGGGACTCTGGATGAACGATAAAAATAAAACTCGATTGACACCGATTCACTGATATAAGGAAATCAAACCGATGATGAAAACAAGCCCCGTGAATTATTTATCTGTCTTGTCCGTTTTGTTTCTTTCCTGTACAGGGGGAAGTGAATCCGTCATAAAAAATCACGGGAAGGACAACAACCGTATCGAGCTGGTGGAAAGCATTCCTGCCGAAACGAATCTCGATATGCCGGATATCCGCAATACGGCGGAAGTTTGGCTGGAAATGATTCGCGGGGCAAAGCGGACCATTGATCTGGAGCAGTTTTACGTGATCAGTAAAAACGGCGAGCCGTTCGATACGGTGATGATGGAAATATTCAGGGCCGCCGAAAGAGGCGTCAGCGTGCGCCTGATCGCCGATTCGAAAATGTATAAAACCTATCCGGCTCTTGCGGATTCACTTGGAAAAATGAAAAACGTCGCGGTACGTATCATTGATTTCAGTAAAATGACCGGCGGCGTCCAGCACGCGAAATATTTTATCGTAGACGGCCAACAGGTTTTCATCGGCAGCCCGAATTTCGACTGGCGCGCGATAACGCACATTCATGAAACGGGACTGCGGATACGCCAATCGCAGGTCGCAGATTTTTACTCGCGGATATTTGAGCTCGACTGGCGGATGGCGGAGTTTAACGATACCGGGTTGCTGGAAAAACATCGCCGTTTTTATCAGCCGCAATGGCCGGTGGTTTTCTATGACGGCCGCTTTGATTCGGTAAAATTGATTCCGACCGCAAGTCCCCGCGGTTGGCTTCCCGATACGAACAGCTGGGACGAACCGCGGATCCTTGATCTTATCGAAAACGCGCAAAAAGAACTCCGTATCCAATTCATGCTTTACGGTACCTACGCCCGCAAAGAGCCAGATTACCGGGTTCTGGACGATGCAATCCGCCGCGCTGCCGCAAGGGGAGTGAAAGTACGGATGGTTGTCGCGGACTGGATAAAAGGACGCGCCGCGGAAAAAGATCTCAAATCATTATCGAAGACGCACAATGTCGAGGTGAAAATCAGTGTAATCCCTGATTGGTCGGGCGGTTATATTTCATTCGCGCGAGTGGACCACTGTAAATTCATTGTCGCGGATTCCTCCTCTTTCTGGCTGGGAACGAGCAACGCCGAAAAAAGTTATTTTTATACATCAAGAAATCTCGGTATGATTGTACGAAATCAAAAATTAGCCGGACAACTGTTATGGAAATTCGATCACGGATGGAACGGCCCTTATACCGAATTCATTGATCCTGAGAAAACCTATACACCGCGGAAAAGAGGGGAAGAATAAACGTTTCTTTATTCGTCTTCACCGAATAATTCCGGATACAATCTTCGCTGGCATTCGGGACACATGCCGTGACTGAATTCGGCGTTGGAGTGAACGGAAATGTAATTTTCGATCTGGTTCCAGTATCCTTTGTCGTCGCGGATTTTTTTACAGGAAGCGCATATCGGCAGAAGCCCGCTGAGAGTTTTTACTTTCGCGAGCGCGCGCTGGAGTTCATGAATCAGTTTTTCCCTTTCTTTACGCGTCGTCACCAAATCGGTTATGTCCAGCGCATGCCCTAGGATAAACGGTTCACTGCCGGGTTCGTCGTAAAGAATATTATAAAAAATCCACACACGGGGCTGGCCCGCCTTTGTCAGTACGCGCATCATTCCGCTGAATGAAGCGTCTTTCGAAATCTTATCCAAATAGGCCGGAAAAAATCCTTTCATCGACGGGTTCATAAAATCCGTCACCGGCCGGCCGGTCATTTCTCCGGGCGTATAACCGAGCGATCGCGCGGCGGCCGGATTGACCATCTGCAGCCGGCCGTTCAGGTCATGCACGCCGATGAATCCAAGGCTATGGTCAAAGAGATCGTGATACCGGCGTTCGCTTACCTGCAGAGCTTCTTCGGCGATACGGCGCTCTTCTTCCGTTCCCGCGGCGGAAGCAAGAATACCGGCGATCTTCCGTTCCTCCCGCGAAAATGCCCTGTGCCGCCGGAATGCGGCGACAAAAAATCCGTTGCAGGCTCCGTTGTAACGTACGGGACAGCACGCCCATGCGGTGATACCGGTTCTCGTTGCCGCTGCCAATTCGCTTGTGGATCCGATCTGATTGCGAAGAGTAATCAACCGGATATCCCCGGATGAGATTTCTCCGCCGTGCGGAAACAGGTTTTTATCAAAAGGGAAAAACTGCGGCATATGATCCGGCGTTCTGTCTCCGGCGGCTAATTCGTATCCGTTGTTACCCGATCGCAGGTAAAAAGCGTATTCCGCGCCGGTCAGTTCGCGAAACAGAGCGGTCAGGCTGAGAATGTTTTTATGCGGATCAAAACCGAACGAGAGGAAACACGAATTGATCCGGCCCAGCTGCTTCCGGTTTCGCGCGATGCGCAGCCGGCTGAGATATAAAAGAACCGTAAAAACCGTGACAAAAACCAGTCCCAAAGCCGTCCATAACTGGTTTTCCCTCTGCCGGTCGTTAGCGATTTTGAGGTAGGCGATTTCCTGTTCTTTCTTTTCGGTCTCGTATCGCACCTGTATTTCCGCTAATTGCTGGCTGTTTTCCCGGTTCAGGATGCTGTCTTTGGCGGCTGACCATTTCTGATGATATTCAAAAGCTTGACGGAAATTCCCGTTTTTCTCATACACGCGCGTCAGGCTTTCGTAAATGCTCTTGCGTAAATCGGTTTCACGGGTCATTCCCAGCGACTGATAGTTATTCTCGAACGCTTTCGCTGTTTCGCCGCGGAAAAAATGGATGTCGGCTATGCTGTTCAGCGCATATGCCTGCCCTTCAACATCGCCGATCGCTTCAAAGGAAAAAAGAGCGCGGCGCAGATAATCGTACGCCTCATCGTAACGTCCGGTTTTGAGAAACAATACGCCCATATTGTTCAGCGTCAGCGCAATGCCTTCGGTATCGCGAACGGCGGAATAAAAACGGTGCGACTGCTGATACGCGTTCAGCGCGGCTTCCGGGTCCTTTTTTGCCGTATAACAGATGCCCAGATTGCAGTGCACTTTTGCCATGCCCAGCGTATCGTTGCGGATTTCGTCAGCTTTCAGGGACTCGGTATAGTATTGAACCGCCTGATCGTATTGCAGCAGCGCGTGATGGATCATCGCGACGTTAAACAGGGCAATGCTTTTGCGGCGCAGAAGACCGGCTTCCTCGGCGATCCGGAGGCTGACAAGCGTATGTTCCAGCGCTTTTTTATAATTGAACTGTTTCCGGTAAAGGATGCCGGTCACATTATGACAATAAGATACGTCTTCAGAAAGGCCGGCCTCCTCATAAAACGGGATCGCCCGCTCGTACGCGCTGATGGACTCGTTGTACGAATTCAATGAGTAAAAAACTTCGGCTTCGTTCTTTAACGCATGCGCCCGGTTGATAATATGGTTGTGTTTCGTTGCCTCCTCCAGAGCCTTATAGGCATACGCCAGGGCCGAATCATATTCCCCGGATTCAAGGAACGTCTCCGACAACGCGTTCATGATGCCGGATTGATCGGATTCCGAACCGGCGATGATGCGTTTTTTCAAGCTGTCAATTTCAGAAGTTCCTAACGTCTGAGCGGATATTTTTCCGGCAATCCATGCCATTCCGGAAAACCCGAATAAAATCCACGCAAAATGTGTTTTGGAAATGAATAAAATACGGTTCATGAATTCCATTAAAAGATTTCCGGCTTGTAAAAAAATCAAACAGCCCTTCATACAAGAAGAGCTGTGTAAAATAATAAACCGCGAAACGGAAAACAAATGATTTATTAAAGGCTGAATGAAAACGGTTATTAATCCGCAGAAGACTTGAACAGGATGTATTAATGATTGCCGCTGACGGTTACGCTGATGGCATCGCCGTCGGGAACGGATGTTTTCCATTCGCCCCAGCCAGTGGCATCCACCGTCCAGTGTTTGACCAAAAATTTGCCGCTTTTGCCGGGTACAAATCTAAAAAGGATGGCGATTTTGGTTCCCGAAGCGGCAATGGCGACGGGTACACTTTCCGCATGCGCCGATTTCCACTGATCCCATCCCCCGCCGTCGGTGTTCCACAGCTTGACAAAAAACTTCTCACTGCCGAACCGCCGCTTTTGAACGAGATCGTTATGTTTTTGTTGCTCATGGCAATATCCGTCGCAATGCTGTCGGGGACGGATGTGTTCCATTTGTCCCAGTTCCCTCCTTCAGTGCTCCATAATTTCACCTGGAATTTTCCGCCGTCCGCGGACGGATCCGGAAGAAGCATATTTCATAATATGCCCGCGATGACCATCAAAACAACCATAATACATCTCCTGATTTTTAAATGATAATGTTTGTAAGTAAAATTTATCTATAATATTATTCTTATACATGTAAATTTTTTCCGGTACCGGGTACCAACTGATTCCGACAGCTAAAAGCACCGAGATTTCCTGAAGCGCAAAATATGAAAACGCATCAGAAACTGATCAGACGCTCTCTTTTGCAGAGAAAGGGAGTTCCTTCCTGCGAATCGGAATCTGTTGCTGGCGAATTCAGCCGTATGCCCCAATACCCGGCCGCTGATGTGAAATACGGAGACGGAAAAAAAACCTGAAAAAAGAAATTCACTATGCGAAAAATCCAGCTTGACTCTGAATGATTGTTGAACATCCGGGTTTCAAACGTATCTTGCTGAGCGATGCAAGTTTTGTGATTATGTCATCATTTCAAAGGATATGTCTGACGGCATGGATGTACTTACGGAAAACGGAAATCTTATATGAAAAAAAGCGACTTTTCTTTTCCCGGAGACAGCCTTTGGACGGATTATCAGCCTGGCTCTGTCTCGTCAGGAAGTATTCGGATTTCCGCAATCGAGATATTTATATTGAAATCGAAAGAATTTATTTGCATTATCCATGCCGATGAAACGACCATCGACATGGCTCATTTTTATTTTTCTGCTTTCGGGATTTCTTCAGGCGCAGACGGAGGATGAATCTGCCGATTCAGTCATGATTGAAGAAAACAAGGGTCAGTATTATTTTTTTCCGCTGGTATATTGGACGCCCCAGACACGGCTTGCCGGAGGCCTGGTCGGCACCTACGTATTCCGGTTCTCGGAAACACCCTTAACAACCCGTCCTTCTACCGTTTCGTCGTCGGTTATTTATACGCAAAAAAAGCAGGTCATTTTCACGCTGGGGTTCGACCATTTCTGGATGGACAACCGGCGGCGGCTGACGGCTGATATTCAGTATATAAAATATCCCGACTGGTTCTGGGGAAACGGCAATCAAACGCCGGACTCAAATTCCGAACGCTTTACTCCGCAGACCGGAGTTTTGTCAGCTCATTACACACGGCATGTCACGAAAGGGTTGTATCTCGGCGCGCAGTATGAATTGGACGCGTTCAAAATCACAAGGGTTAAGCCCGGTGGATTTCTTGACGGAATGGGTTACGGAAAGCGCGGAACGCGGATCACGTCGGGCATTGGTTTCGCGGCGAACTGGGACACGCGCAACAGCACGTTGTTCCCGGCATCGGGCAGTTATCATCAGACCTCGCTTGTGCCCTTTCATGCCGCTACGGGAAGCGACTATGATTTTGTACGGATTCGTATGGATTTCCGTCAGTATTTTACTGTCTTCAAATATCATGTATTCGCGTATCAGGTCTACGGGCAGTTTATGTTCGGCGATGTGCCGTTCAACAAGCTGGCCGAATTCGGCAGTATCTATCTGATGCGCGGTTATTATCCTGGCCGCTACCGTGACCGGCAGATGATCGCCGGCCAGGCGGAATACCGCTTCCTATTATTCTGGCGTTTTGGTTTGGTTCTGTTCGCGGGCGCGGGCGACGTGGCCGGTACAATTCCGCGGTGGAACACGGCGCATCTGAAATATTCCCGCGGCGCCGGGCTCCGGTTTACCATGAACAGGGACAATCATCTGAACCTTCGCATCGACATCGCCTACGGTAAAAACTCAGCGTTTCCGGTTATCGCGATCGGTGAAGCGTTCTGAAAAACCGCGAAAATTTCAATTGATATATTGAATTACTTTTAATATACTTATTCATTGAAACAGTCAGCACCATGAACACGGTGCGGGAGCGATCATGGCCGGAACCGATATCGGCGATATAGAATATAAAATCGAAGCGAATAATGTCCGATCTGTCGAGAGGATGCGCGTGGCAAGGTTCCTGAATGACATCCAGAAATATTTCGCCTATGAGATCGTCGTCGCTGAGGGTATTGAAAAACGGTTCATCACGCAGCGGGATGTCCACCGGCCGGGGCTCGCGCTGGCGGGATTCGTAAAACTGTTTACCCATGAAAAAATCCAGATTCTCGGCAATACCGAATACTTATACCTGAATGATCTATCGGAAGAAACGCGCCGTCAGTCGGTCAGCAAGCTCTTTGCTTTTGATATTCCGCTGATTGTCGCCACAAACGGAAATCCGCTTTTCCCTGAAATGATCGATCTCTGCCGCCGGCACCATATACCGCTGATCACGACCACCACCGTCACCACCGACGCGATCCATCTGATCAGCAGCCATCTGGACGAGATTTTTTCCCCGGAGATTTCCGTTCATGGATCCATGGTCGATGTTTATGGGATCGGCATGCTGCTGACCGGAAAAAGCGGGATCGGAAAAAGCGAAGTGGCGCTGGATCTGGTCGAGCGCGGGCACAGGCTCGTCGCCGATGATACCGTCCGTATTTCCAGAATCTCCGAAAGCGTCCTGATGACGCGCGGACATGAGAGGCTAAGGCATTTTATGGAAATCCGAGGGGTTGGGATTGTGGACGTGCGCGAAATGTTCGGCATCCGGGCCGTGCGCCTGCAGAAGCGGCTCGAAGTCCAGGTCGATCTCAGGATATGGGACGGAAAGGAAGACTGCGAACGGCTTGGGGTCGACGCGACCACCAACATGATCCTCGGGATCAAAATCCCTTTGGTGAAACTGCCGGTGTACCAAGGAAAAAACATTACCGTCATCGCCGAAACCATTGCCCTGAACCTGCTGCTGAAAGCTTACGGATACAACGCTGCGCAGGAATTCCAGCTCCGCCTGGCTCATGAAATCCAGAAAAAAAACAATAAAAGCCGGTCGTTCACGTACTTCATAGACCGTGATTTTGAATAACCGAAAACCCCACAGGAATTTCCGTTTTGAATGAGCATAAAATACTCGAACTCAAAGTCGGCATCACCATTTTTGCCGGACTGATTATACTGATGATCAGTATCATCTGGCTGAAAGGCATTACGTTCAAGCCGAATACGTACAACGTCCGCATCGTGTTCGATAATACGGCGGGCCTGATGGTCGGCGATCCGGTCAATGTCAGCGGCGTCAAGGTCGGCAAGGTTATAGATATCGACCTGGAAAGCGATTCCGTGGTGACCATAGTCAGCATATCCAATTCCGTCCGCCTGAAAAAAGACGCGACGGCGATTATTTCAAGCGTTGATTTTTTCGGCGCAAAAAAAATCGAAATGCTGCTGGGTTCCGGCCGGGAAGATTTCGATCTGGCTTCGCGGATGATAGGCAAGCGCGAACCCGATCTGTCGGAGCTTACAACGCAGTTCCGCGACCTGGGCACGGATGTAAAAATCACTTTAAAATATATTGACAGTCTGCTGATTTCGACGAACGCCATAGTGGGCGATAAATCGTTCGCGCAGTCCCTGAAAAAAATCGCCTCGAACCTGGATTCGACTTCTTCCAAACTCAAGGCAATCGTTGCGAAAAGCGACAACAAGTTCGACAGCACCTATATCCGCCTGACGCAGACGCTACGCGGGCTCAGAACGCTGGTCGAGAAAACCGACACGCGATTCGACACGACCTTTACGGATGTCCGGCAGATTACCGGGCAGGCGCTGAAAGTGACGAAGCAAATGGACAGTATTTTCGCCGATATCCGCCAGGGCGAAGGCAACCTTGGCAAAATGATATATGATGAAAGCCTCTATACTAAAATGGATCACACCATCGCCCAGCTGGATTCCCTGGTAGCGCTTGTGCGCAAGAAGGGCATGCGCGTGGACGTCAAACTGTTTGGCGATTGATCCGCATATAAATTGAAACCGATGTCTTTTTTATACGCCCTGATTTTCAGTTTCTTCGCCGGTTTGCTGATCATAGCCGGCGGTTGGATTTTCAGCTTCCGGAAGCAGTGGGAGAAAAAATATCTCGATTTTTTTATCGCGCTCGGAGCTGGCTATATTCTTGCGGTTGCGCTTATGGACATGATTCCCGAAGCCTACGAGACTTCGCCTTCGGCGATGATCTGGGTGATCGCCGGATTTCTGATCATTCATTTGTTCGAACATGTCTTTACGCCGCATTTTCATTTCGGCGAGGAAACGCATCATCATTTAGTTTCGCGGGTTGTCAGCGTTTCCGCCCTGATCGGCCTGATGGTGCATAATTTTTTCAGCGGCGTCGCCATCGGTTCCGGCATGATGATCAATATCCAGATCGGCTTAACCATATTTATCGGGACG
>JBBIRG010000019.1:0-6966 GCA_037441945.1 Bacteroidota bacterium
GAAAAACATTTTTAATCCGGCATTTAAAGTCGTCGGCGTTGCTTGCGGCCCTCACGGCATGTACCGGCATATGTGCGTGATGACGCTAGCCGGGGGATTCAAGAGCAAAAACAGCTCATCGACCCTGAGGGGACTGGATTCCGAGGGAGAATAACGCCGGCTGAGATAACGGTCAAAATAAATAAAAAAAAATCGGATATTTACATTGATCCACACAAAAATGCTTGCTTTTTTTAAAAAAAGTATTATATTATTTTCTGTAGCGGCGAGGGAATTTTCTAAAAAAAAGGTATAGCAAAAGGAATAAATCAGTCATTTTTTGTTTCATAAGTAAACAACAACTCTACTCCTCTCCTCCTCATTAGAGAACTCCGCGGTCCCCCCATTATCCGCGGGGTTTTCTTTTTGTACGCAGGTATTTGACCGTCGATGATAATTCCATTAACATCGGTAGAACGGCAATATACATGTGAACGGATCAGTTACATGAAAAATAATAACAAGGCCCTCGGGCGACGCTTATTCTACGAATGTAAACGAACCGATTGCCATGAGAGGGGTCGGATCGGATGACCCTGTTCCATAAGGTATCGGTGCGGTATTTTTCTATCCGTTATGCTTCGAAGCCATGAGTTGGTTGGCGCGGAAAAGCGATTCGAAAGTCCCCGCATCCGTCCACCAGCCGCTCATAAACTCATACTGCATGGCATTATTACGGATATAATGATTATTCACGTCCGTAATTTCCAGTTCGCCTCGGCTGGAGGGTTTGAGCGTTTTGATGATTTTAAATACCTCGGCGTCGTACATATAAATGCCAGTGACAGCGTAACTTGATTTCGGAATTTTCGGCTTTTCCTCGATGCCGGTGACTTTATCGCCTTTAAGTTCGGCGACGCCGAATCGCTCCGGATCGGAGACTTCTTTGAGGAAAATCTTGCCGCCGGTCTTTTGTTTGTCAAAGCTTAAAACAGCGTCCCGGATATTGTCCTCAAAAATATTATCGCCGAGAATGACCACCACGGAATCATTCTGGGCGTAATGCTCGCATAATCCCAGAGCTTCGGCTATTCCGCCTTCGCCCTTCTGGTAAACATAATTGATATGATTCAGCTTGAAATCATGGCCGTTGCCTAGAAGGCGCAGAAAATCCCCCGCGAAATTTCCGCCCGTTACGAGAATGATATCCGTAATTCCGGCTTCCACCATTTTTTCAATAGGGTAGAAAATCATAGGCTTGTCGTAAATCGGAAGCAAATGTTTGTTCGTAACTAACGTTAACGGCTGAAGCCTTGTTCCCAACCCTCCAGCTAGAATGATACCCTTCATAACGAACTCCGGTTTAATGATTATTTATTGTGTATTCATTCAATGTATAAATAAACAATCGGAGAATCTTAAGCGGCAGAAATATCATATACTATTTTCCGTGAATCTGTGGCAATTATATTGGTTTTCTCTGCGCTTTCTTTTTTTTCATTTTTTCAAGAAAACTTTGATCGCCTATCTCCGAAAGCGATTTGATTTTTTCAAAATTAGCAGTGACCGCCTGTTCAACTTTCAATCTTAGTTCATCACGCTGTTCGGCGGTAAGTCCATCGGTTGATATAGGCGCATCGAGGATCATTTCGACCGGTCTTCTAAAACCGACATTTGTCAGTCCGCCGTATTTGTGCATAATATTGATCGTGCCGCTGATTGTAACCGGTATGATATCCACCTGTGAATTAATGGCCAGCAGGAAAGCGCCTTTTTTGAACGGAGATATTTCGCCGTCAAGACTTCGCGTTCCTTCGGCAAAAATGACGATGTTGACTCCGCGCCGGATTTTCTCAGCGGCCTTTTGCAGTGAAATAATGGCCTTGTCGCGGTTTCCTCGGTCGATTGAGATAAACCGCATGACCAGCAGCGTAAATCCTAGGAACGGCGCCCAGAGAAGTTCTTTTTTGTGGATCATGCGGATCTGTCTGGGGATGTATCCCATCATCAGCGGAATGTCAAAGAGACTCTGATGATTGCTGACAAAAATATAAGGCCGTCCGGGCCGGATGTGTTCGAGACCCGTGACGCGGATTTTTGCTCCTGTAAACAGCAGCAGCGTTTTCGCCCAGAATTTTTCAAAAATGTACATCAGCCTTCCGAAGGGACGAAAAGTGGATACTGAAGTCGCGATCACGGAAGACATGGCCATAAACAGAAGGCCGAAAAGGATATAGAGCGCTGATGTTAGGCGGTGAATCATCGGTTTATTTTTCCTTTTGATTTCAGTTGTTGATGAATGATATCGCTTATGATTTGCGACATGCGGTCATCCGGGGAGGCGCAATTGGAAGTACGCGATAAGGGACCCGGTTCGCCCTGTATTTTTTCAGAGATGCAATCCGGAATGGCGCGGTCGCTTTTCCCGTAAATATTCTGAATTTTCCTGAGTTGGTCAACGGCTTCCGGATCGAGGGATTTTTCTCCGCCCAGCATTTTTGCGGCGAACAAGATTCGCGCGTAATGTTCCGCGCGCTCCGCATGATAATACGCTTCCGCGACCGATTTTCCCGCTGCGACGATCCCGTGATTGGCCATCAGGCAGACGTTATGGTCTTTCATGACTCTGCCGACTTCATTCGCCAGTTCATCCGTCGATGGCGCGGCGTAATTCACGAGCGGGATTTTTCCCAGTGTGGTTATGATTTCGGGTAATACGCAGGATTCCAAGGAAACTCGGGCGGTGGCGAAAGCGGTCGCGTAAACGGGATGGGCGTGAACCACGGCGCGGACGTCGTTTCTTCCGGAATATATCGCCAGATGCATTTTGCATTCCGTTGTAATATTCCGGCGTCCGTGGGTTTGTTTGCCGCGGCTGTCGGTCATGACCAGGTCCTGAAATGTAAGGTCGCCTTTGCATATTCCCGAAGGCGTAAACCAGAAACGGCCGTCTTCCGTTCTGGCGCTGATATTACCGTCGTTCGCGGCGACGAGCTGCCTATGATACATCCGGCGACTGAATGTGATGATATCGTTTTTTATTTTATGCGCGGTCTGCATAAATGCCTTCGCGACGGTTCAGGAAACGGCCGGCGTTTCGGCCAGTTTTCCATTTTTTAAAATGAATACCTTTTCGGTAAGGTTGCGCGCGTGCGACATGTCATGAGTCGAAAAGATAATACTAATTCCCGACTCATGCAAGCTTTTAAGATAACCGGTCAGCATTGCCGTATTGGATTCATCCAGCCCGGTAAAGGGTTCATCCAAGATCAGGACGTCGGGATTGTGAATCAGAGCCCTGGCAAGGGTCGCTCTCTGCTGCTGACCTCGGGAGAGTCCGCGGACAATCCGATTCCGGCAGTTTTCAAGCCTGAACTGGCGGATCAGTTTATCAATTAGTGAAACGGCTTCCCGGACCTGATACATGGACGCGAAAAAAAGGAGGTTCTGCAGTACTGTCAGGTCGTTGTATAATAATACCGCATGGGATACATAGCCGATCCTTCGTTTGTCGATATCGGGCTGATTCATGAAAGATATCCGCCCTGCGCTGGGCTTGATGACCGACGCCATTAAACTGAGCAGTGTCGATTTCCCGGAACCATTCGATCCCGTAACCGCAAGGGCGCAGGGATGCCCGATTGTAAAACTGATCCCGTCTACCGCATGAATCAGCCCGTATTTTCGGGTCACGTTATCAAAATGATACAAAGCAGTGGTCATAAATGATTCGTCTAATTTTGTCGCTTATTATTCTTATCCGCGCCATCATCTGGAGGAGCGCTTCTGATTGTACCTTGTCAGCAAAAATCCGCCCGCAAGGAAAATGGCCAGTAGGATCAGGCTGTAATGCTGTATTATATTATCCTCTGCGCGGATATCTGAAAATCGGTGTTCTACGGTATCATCGGCCAGTTCAAACCGGACGGGTTTCTCTTTTTGTACGGGACCGGATTTGTACAGGGCATAATTTTTCTTTTTTAATTCCGCATCATCCTTAAAAGTCCAGACCTCTCCGCTGAGTTTTGCCGATGACGGAAAGACAATCAGATTACAGTACTGAATATCCTGTAGCCATGTTCGGTGAATATGAATGGCGCCAGAATCATGCCGCATGAAATAACGAATATGAATTCTTGAGGCGCCTGGACGCACCTGGAAAGGAATGCCGTAAACGCCTTTAACGTTCATGGCCTTCAATCCAGCCAACGGCGACAATGAATCATGTCCGCCTGAAACGTCAATGAGCGAGGAACCTTTAGGAAGGGTAAAAACGAAACCGGGCAATGTATCTTGCGCGGGAAGAATGACAAAAGGTTCCGGATTGTTGATTTCAATGGTCTCCTCGAAAAGAATTTCATCCGGGTGAATAAAAACAAACCAGTGGGGAACGGAATAAGTCAGTGCGCCGGGTTTACGGCGGACGCTGTATACCGTAAGGGCGGTGTCGTACCGTCCGGCTTTATTAAGGAAAATGCCGGCTGAATAGCTGATTTCTTCATAAAGGACTCGGATTAGATAGGGATGCGCTGTATCCGGAATAAGCGAATCAAAGATCAGTTCTGGTTGAACAGGTTTTTCACCTACTATACGCATGTGATTTCCCGGGTCGAACAACCGAACAAATCCTTTCCCGGAAAGGTTTTCTCCCGATCCGTTCACGATCTTTATTTTCAACGATGCCGTCTCAGGCGCCGAAAAAGCTGCGGTTACCGAGAAAAAAAGAACACAGACAGTCAAAAATGTTTTATTCATGCATAATTCCGTCAGGTGATGTTGAACGGTTGTAAAACGCCAACGCGGCGCCGGCTACGATCAGCAGGCATCCCGCCCAGATCCATGATACCAGCGGGTTGAAGTATATTTGAAAACGCGCGGACTGCCGGTCGGCGTCGTAATGCGTCAGAACGACATAAATATCACGCGGAAAAGCGGAATATACGGATACTTCGGTAGATGTCTGGCGGTTGGCGTAATAATACCGGTATTCCGGCGCAAAGGTATAAATCGTCCGCTCATTTTCGCTTAGGGTTATCTTCCCAGTCAGCGATTCATATAAACGGTTCTGCTCAAAAGAAAAATCTTCGATAGTAAAACGCAGATCATTAGATTCAAATGACTGGGTTTTACGCCCTTCGATGATCACGCTTTGATCCATGAGTGATCCGGAGACGCCGAAACAAACCAATAATAATCCAACATGCGCCAGCGTAGATCCTGAGGATAAAAGTCCACGGATAAATGAATTTTTTCGCAGCGGCGGCGCATTGCCGGATCGGATAAAATCATTATACATTTTTATCGCGGTAAGAACGAACGCTGTAAGGATGATCCCGGACAGAAACGAGAAAAACAATGAGCTGGTTATGAAATAAGATAAGGCCGTTCCGGTTATAAAAAAACTGCTGCACAATAAAAACACGAGGGACGCACTTAACCCCTGATTTTTACGGATATGTATGATCAGACCTCCGGACAAAACCAAAAGTAAAACGATTACGAGAAATCGGGTGAGGCGGTTATAATATAATGAGTCCAGCAATATAGTTTTTCCGAAGAGCTGTTCGGCGATGGTCGGGAACAGCGTTCCGGCGAGAACCGCCAGAGTAAAAATGACCAATGTTATAGTCAGCAAAACCGTCATGCTTTCAGCGGATGTAAAAGATGAAATGGACTTCCCGGCAATGAAATGCCGGCGCCCCCGAAACCCAAGAATCATTGTAAAGATGAAAATAGCCGCCAGTAAGACAAAAAAATACAAACCGACGGAACTCTTCGAAAAAGCATGAACGCTGTTGATCAATCCGGATCGTGTAATGAACGTTCCCAGAATGCAGAAGAAATAATAACCTGCGGCAAGGAACAGGCTGGTGAGTGAAAACAGTCCGCCGCGATTTCGCAGTATAAGCGTATGCATCAGCGCGGTAGCGATGAGCCAGGGCATCAGAGAGGCGTTTTCAACCGGGTCCCATGCCCAGTACCCTCCCCATCCCAGTTCGGCGTAGGCCCACCAGGCTCCTAATCCGATGCCTGCCGTAAGAAACAGCCATGTGAATTGCAGCCAGCGCCTCATCAGCGTAAACCAGAGTTCGTTCTTTTTTATCCATAGGGCCGCTGCGGCTATGGCAAAGACAGCCGCGCTGCCGGCATAACCGATAAACAGCAACGGCGGGTGCAGTATCATCGCCGGATGGTGAAGCAGAGGATTCAGCCCCTGCCCGTCAGCCGGCGTAAAAGGAATCAGCCCTCCGGGTGTTTCGGTTACAAGTATTCGGAACGGATTGAGCGCCCAGATGTTCATCGCCAGAAAAAACGATTGTATGATAAGGAGCGCGATTCCAGCCGGGCGTTGCCACTCCGGATAACGTTTCCGGTAGCGGATCCATACGGCCAGCGTGAACGAAATGTGAATAAATGTCCATACTAACAGAGAGCCGCTTTGTCCTGCCCATAACGCCGATAGCCTGAAAATCAGCGGCAATCCGTGACTGGTGTACCTTGCAACGTATTCGATGCGCATGCTTCCGGTCAGTAACAGGTAAACCAGAGATCCGACGGAAAGGATGATTCCTGCGAATGCCAGCCAATGAAATAGGTGAAGCTGCCGGTAAGCGGATGAATCCGGCGGCGGCCTGTTAACGATAAGCATCCAGAGAGAAATAATCGTCAGGGCAAAAGTAAAAATAAGAAAAAAATTACCGGCAAGTTCCATATCCGATCCGTTT
Organism: Bacteroidota bacterium; assembly: GCA_037441945.1. Classification (GTDB taxonomy): domain Bacteria; phylum CLD3; class CLD3; order SB21; family JBBIRG01; genus JBBIRG01. The sequence goes on from JBBIRG010000019.1 coordinate 6,705, forward strand.
CAGTCCGCTCGTTCCAACTGGTTGTGCGTACCGTCAAGAGAGCGATGAGGATAATGTGATTTTAAAATGATGAATTGGGAAAAGCAGAGGAGAAACCGTCCGGAATAAATCATGAAATCGCTTTTTTCAGATTTTTTTGGCGAGGACCTTGTCGATGGTCGTTTTTAATTCTGTGATGTCGGATGACTTCACGATATAGGCTTCGGCGGCCCAGCTCATAAAATCGTTTTTGTAGTGTGAGAACGCGGAATTGATGATCCCG
>JBBIRG010000019.1:6976-14650 GCA_037441945.1 Bacteroidota bacterium
ACGGATTGGCGGTTATCAAGCATGCGGGTGATAAATTCAAGTCCGTCGCCCTCAACCATCTGGATGTCCAGTATTATCAGATCCGGATTTACCGATTCCAGGCATTTAAGGGCGACACGTCCGTTTCCGGCGCATACCACCTCATGGCCCATGCTCTCGATTTCAACACGGTATAATAATTGTAAATTGGGTTCATCCTCGACAATAAATATTTTTGCCATTGCGTCACCTGCTTGTTAGTATAACTGATTTAAGTTAACAATTTTTTTTATCAACGTCTATATAAAAATTTAACTGCGGGGAAGTCAATTTCTGGCGGTTGAAGCTTCCGATAAGTGTGAGGGGCTTATGCGGAATCTTTTTCATGTTCGCATTTCATGTTTTTTTTCCATGTTGACAATATGTAATTTATTCTTTATGTTATACCGCAATAAAAAAGAGAGTACCAGACTCAATCTTTACGGGTGATTCATGGAAGACATACTGAAAAAACTGCGCAACGACACGCCGAATGTCAGCGCTGTGGCGCTGGTCAGCAACGACGGGCTGATCATTTCTTCGCTGTTGCCGGATAATATTGAATCGGAACGGGTGGCCGCCATATCGGCCGCGTTGCTCAACCAGGGCGAGACCAGTTCGGAAGACGCGATGATCGGAGAAATGAACCAGATCACCATCCAGGCGAACGACGGGTATATTATCATAACCCGCGCAGGAAAAGAGACCCTGCTGACCGTCTTTACGACTATTCACGCCAAACTCGGACTTGTTCTTTACGACATTCAAGCGGCGCTGAAAGAATTGAAACATCACGTGAATTAACGGAAACGCGCACATGACCCATTATGATTTTTTTCAGGCGATGATCCGTGACATTCAGGCCGTCGGCGGAGAAATGGAAATAGCGATCGTATCGAGCGACGGAATGGACCTTGTCACCAATATATCCGACGCCGGCGTGGAAGCTCATCTTTCGGCCTACTCATCCGTTTTTACGGATTATGGAAACAAACTGATGCAATCGGAACCCTCCGGCAAGATGCCGGTGCAGGTTAACCTCTGCGTTACAGCCGACCGTTATATCCTGATTACGCGACTCGACGATAAGTTATCATTGGTCGTACGGGGAAAGGACCGTGATCGGATCGCGCCGCTGATGAAGAAATGTCTCGATCAGAATGAACGGGTGAAAAAACTCAATGACGGCGCTTTTTCTTCCGGTCTATGAATCGCGACGAATATCAATAAAAGTAAAAGTAAAATATGATAATAGTCAATCCGGACGCCTGTGATCTATGCGGCGCCTGTGTCGGCGTGTGCCCGTTTGACGCTGTCGATCTGACGGAATCGCGGTTAACCGTCATCCATCGCCTTTGCACGCGATGCAACCGGTGCGTCGAGATTTGTCCGGTCGAGGCGCTGTCGCTGCAATCGGAACCGGCGCCGGCCACCCGATTATAGGGTCCATGAATTATTACGGGATGTCGCTTGAATTATCACGCCAGGACATAAATTTCCTTGGCATGGCTTTATCGCTACTGGCGGCGTTCATCGGACTGAGCGAACTGATCCGCCGTTACTTGTTATGGACCGGCGAGGTAACCCGGAAGATTGTGCACATCGGGACGGGTCTACTGATATTTTTTGCCTGCTATTATCTGGAATCCGGCGCTCCACTCGTGATAATCGGCGTTTTTTTTACAGCCTTTAATTTTTTATGCGTCCGGTTCAACTGGTTCGCGGGAATGCACAGCATCGACCGCCCTACTTACGGGACTGTATATTATCCGCTGGCTTTTACGGCGCTGACGGCGGTCGGCTGGGAAGGCTACCGTTATGCGATCGCCGGTGCAATGCTGATCCTTGCCATAGGCGATGCGCTTGCGGCCCTTGTTGGGCAAAAAATAAAAATCCGTCATGTTTACTTTCTAACGGCCGACCGGAAAACGCTCGAAGGTTCGCTCGCGATGTTATTCAGTTCCTGGTTGTCTGTCGGGTTCACATTTGCTTTTTTTGACGTCAAAATAGCGGGAGGTTTTTCGCCGGTACTGATCACATTTATTATCGCGGTCATAGCGACGGTTGTGGAAGCGGTATCGTCCAGGGGTTACGATAACTTGACTTTGCCGTTGGCTGCGGCGTGGCTGATCTATCGAACGGGCACGGGAAGTTCCGCAGAGATTGAACAACTGACGCTGGGATTTTTGCTTGCATCGGCGGCTGCTTTGACGTCGTATCGTTTGCAGTTTCTGAGCGTCAGCGGGAGCGCGGGCGCTTTTTTGCTGGGCGTCGTCGTTTTCGGCGTCGGAGGATGGGCGTGGACTTTACCCATTCTGGTTTTTTTTATCGCGTCGAGCGTTCTCTCGAAAATCGGACAGGAACGCAAATCGTCCGTTCAACTGGTCTTTGAAAAGGGGAGTGTGCGCGATTTCGGGCAGGTAGTTGCAAACGGCGCTCTTCCCGGACTGGTTGTTATTCTCGCCGGTTTTTTCCCGGATGACGGCTGGTTTATGATCTACTGCGGCATGATCGCGGCTGTCTCCAGCGATACGTGGTCAACCGAAATAGGGACGCTGTTCCGAGGGAAGCCCCGCAATATCCTAAATTTTCAGAAAGTGGAAGTGGGGACTTCGGGCGGCGTTTCCTGGATCGGTCTGTTGGGCGGATTTTTCGGGGCCGGTATGATCGCCGTCAGCGGATGGATGGCTCGTCCTGAGTGGCAAACGTCAAATCCGGGCTGGGTCATTCCGCTGATGGTCACGCTAGCCGGACTTGCGGGCAGTCTGTTCGACAGCCTGCTCGGGGCGACCATGCAGTCGCAGTACCGCTGCCGGTCGTGCGGAATGATCACCGAAAAAAAAATACACTGCAACAGCGAATCCCTGCTGGTAAGAGGATGGGGCTTCTTCCACAATGACCGGGTTAACCAGTTATGCGCTCTGATGGGAGGCGCGCTGATTGCCGCTATCATCCGGTTAAAAAATATTTATTGATTTGATTGATTGAAGAAAAAAGTGTATCTTAATAAGATATAACTTTTTTAACACCGAACCTGAAAGAATATGTTTATAGGACGCGTGGTCGGCACCGTATGGGCGACAAAAAAAGTAGATAATGTACGGGGGCTACGGTTCCTGCTGGTTCACCCGGTGAATATTGACAAGGCGCCGAATACCAATGTGGTTGTGGTAGCCGATACGCTGGGCGCGGGCATTTCGGAACTGGTGCTGTGCGCTTACGGCCATGCGGCGCGGCGCGCGCTGACCGATCAGCCGAATGACCTTTCCGTCGAAGCGGCCGTCATCGGGATCATCGATGAAATTGAAGTGGATGAACAATTGCTTGCGGGTCTTTCAGCCGAACAGTTAGATCATGATCCGTCTCCGGTGAGAAGACCGAAAAAACCATGATGAGAAGAATACACTCTTCAGACATATTGCTTTTTATATCGTTCTTATTCTTTATCATATTGGCCGGGCATCCGTCCATTGCACAGGATGTTGTGACAAAGTCCTACAAGTTCCCGTTTCACGTTTCAGATTCATCCGGCATCAAAATTGATTCACTACCGGTGGCGGACGATAGCGTTTACGTCAAGTCGCGGGAATATGAGTTTGTCCGCGTGAATGACAGGGGAGAAGTGACCGGGGGCATCAAGATTTTCAGCGACCTTGACCTGAATCTGTCGCTTCAGATCGGCGAGGAAGAAGACCGCGAAATGAGCGGGTTTACACGCGGATTTTACTGGCTAAGCAATTTTACCGTCCGCCTGGTTTTTCTGACATTTCTGAATCCGCAATGGGGCGCTAACCGTTTTTTTTTCGATCAAACCGCTTTTAAAACGGACCTCCGGCGCATTCTGAAACTGTATGCCGATCAGGGATATTTTGAAACGAAAATCATAAAATACGAGGCGGATTTTTCGCGCGACCAGAAAACCGTTTCGATCAAGATATTCATCAATGAAGGGAAGCCGACGCGTTACATCAAAGACCCGGTGGTGGAAATTCACAGCTCTAAACCGGTTATCGATCCGAAAAACAATTTGATTTCCGGAAAACTGGCGTCGGAGGTGCCAACGCAAAAAGGCGACTTGCTGATAACCGAAAATATCGAAGTTTCCAAAACTATGCTTCAGAAGGCGTTCAATCAGAACGGTTATCCGTCAGCTTTTGTTACAGAAGAGGTCGATACCGTCAGCCACGGACGGCGATCCGCTTCGATTACTTATAAAATTAATCCCGGAAAATATTCCGTATTCGGCGAAACATCGGTTAAGGGGAATTATTATCAGACGCGGTTTCTCAAAAACGGAAAACCCGACACAATCCGGAAGATTGTCGATGATTACGTCATTCAGCGGAAGATACGCTATAAACCGGGAAGGACGTATAATCCGGATCAGCTTGGGTTGAGCATCGGACAGATCAACGGGCTTGGCGTTTTCCGGTCGGTGAAACCGTTAATCGCTAAATCGAAAGGAACGATCGATTCTTCCAGGCTGGGCGACAGCGCGCAGGTTGCGGCTTTCTATGATTCGGTCCGGACAAAAGCCAATAACCGGATTGAAGCTAAAGCAATCGGTCTTCATCGGTATGCATTTCCCGTGGACACCATGAATGTCCTCATCGAAGTCAGCGACCGCAAGGAACGATCGATAAAACCCGGTATCGGTTTTACGACCGATTTCCGCGACCTGCCTCCTTCTGAAAAAGACAAGGGACTTTACATGCTTCCGTTCCTGTCGCTGATGACGTCATGGCAAAGCCGTAATTTTTACGGCGGCGCCCGGAAAATGATGATATCAGCAAAAATCAGCAAGGGGTTCCAGCAGAATAAATTTTTCGCAAATTACATGGAGGCCAAGATCACGTTCCGGCAACCGTCCTTCCGCCTGCCCTTAACCCAGGACGTCAACAACGACCTGATGATCACGCTTTCCGGAGTGCGAAACAATACGTTTACCTATGATCTTGTCAAGTACGAAGCCGCTCCCACTTTTATCCGCCAACTGACGAAGGAGATCAGCCTGAGTTTCACGCCGTTTTCATTCACCAAACAGAATATCCGCCGTGTTTACGGGACTTATGACACAACCACGATCCGTAATTTTTATACCACCAACACCCGAGTGGGACTTACGTTCAACAATACCAATGATATGTTTTACCCCAGCGAAGGATTTCTTGTTTATTTTATAACCGATTTTTCGGGTTTCATTCTTCCATCCGATCTGAAATACCTGAAGGTCAGCCTTGATAACCGGAAATATTTTCGCGTCTCGAAATCAACGACCCTTGCGCTCCGGTTCCGCGCCGCAAGCGCAAAACCTTATACGATCAATGATAAAACCTCCGAAATTCCCATCAGCGAAAAATTCTATTGCGGCGGGCCAAACAGCGTGAGGGGATGGGCGATCAAGGAACTTGGCATTCTGACCGAAAAGGAAGGCGTCATCAGTTACGGCGGCGGCAACAGCATTCTCGAAACCGGCGTTGAAATCCGGCATAATTTGTTTATGTCCAAGAATCCAACAGATGCCGTAACGGGTACCGATCTGGCCGTTTTTGCAGACGCCGGAAACGTTTGGACGGAATACAATTTCAGGAACCTGCCGAAGGAAATGCCCGCTAAGCCGGTTATCGCCGTGGGAGCGGGGTTCCGCATACGCACCATGATCGGACCCGTGCGTATCGATTTCGGATATAAGCTCGTTAACCTCAATGATTTAAAAGTTATTAATAACGGCGTGGTTCAGACGATCAGCCGGAAAGCGGCGAATAAGCTTAGTCCTTATTCCATCCAGATCACGCTGGGACAGGCATTCTAAATCAAGTGAAGGAAACTGTTTTGTCATTCTCACTTTGTTGGAAATATTGCGCGCTGTGGGTTGCCTGGGCGGCGGCGATTTTTATCGGGTCGTCTGTTCCCGGCCAGTCCTTGCCCGATCTCAGCGTGTTTTCAACTGATAAGCTGCTTCATACCGGCGTTTATGCCGTTCTTTCGTGGTTCGGCGTTCGGGCGCTCCGGTTTTTTTTTCCGCAATGGCCCTTGATTAAAATATATTTATTTACTTTTCTGATTAACGGGCTGTATGCGTTATCCGATGAATGGCATCAGTCGTTTGTACCCAACCGCTCCTGTGAAGTATTTGACGTTCTGGCGGACATGGCGGGAATTTTGATTACGATCGGTCTGTATCATTGGTTTTCAACCCGTTACAATATAAAGACGAACTGATATGTCCCTTTTTACAAAATTGAAAGAACGGCTGTTCCGTACGCGTGAACAAATTTTCGGCAGAGTTTCAAAACTGCTTCGCGGTTCCGATTTGCTAAATGAGCAAACCTTGAACGCGATCGAAGAAATCCTGATTACGTCAGATATCGGCGTGAAAACCGCCCATGCGATTATAGCGAATCTGAAACAGCGTATCAAAAAGGAAAAACCCTCGCATCCGGAAGACCTTACCCGCTGGCTACGTGAAGAGACCGAGAAACTGATTGTTCAGTCGCCTGCGCAGCCGCTTGAGGAGCGGATTGCCGGATTCAAACCTTATGTGATCCTAATCGTCGGCGTCAACGGAACGGGAAAAACGACCACGATCGGCAAACTGGCGCACCGGTTCGCCTCACGAGGGCTGCGCGTGATGCTGGCGGCGGGCGATACGTTCCGCGCCGCGGCATCCGGACAACTGGAAATTTGGGCGAAACGAAGCCATGTGGACATCGTCCGCCAGTCCGAAGGCGCCGATCCCGCTTCTGTGATTTATGACGCGTTAGCCTCGGCAAAAGCGAAGCAGTACGACCTGGTTATCATTGATACCGCAGGGCGCCTGCACACCAAGGTCAACTTGATGGAAGAATTAAAAAAAATCGACCGCGTCGTCAAGAAGCAAATTCCAGAAGCTCCTCACGACACGATTCTGGTGCTCGACGGCGCTACCGGGCAAAACGCCATCCAGCAGGCGAAACAATTCTCCGAAGCGGTCGGAGTTACCGGTATTGTAATGACGAAACTCGACGGTACGGCCAAAGGAGGCGTGGTCCTTGCCATCCAGCAAGAAATCAAAATTCCCGTCCTGTATATCGGGGTCGGTGAAGCCGTGGATGATCTCGTCGATTTTAATTTGCATGATTTTGTTTCGGCCATAGTCGAATAAGAAGGGAGCGCAACGTGAAAACGATCCAACTGATTCTCGGATTCCATAATCACCAGCCGGTCGGGAATTTCGATTTTGTCTGTGAGGAAGCCTTCCGCAAAGCGTACGCGCCTTTCCTGGAAATTCTCCAGCAGTTTCCGTCCGTCAAAGTTACCATGCATTATACCGGGATTATTTTAGACTGGATCGACCGGCACTTTCCTGAAATGATCCAGACGCTCAGAACAATGGTGGAGGCCGGCCAGGTCGAAATGATTGGAGGCGGTTTTTATGAGCCCATTCTAGCCGTCATTCCGGATTACGATAAACTGGGGCAGATCAAAAAACTGACGCGTTACGTCGAACAAAAAACGGGCAAAATTCCCGAAGGCATGTGGATGGCGGAACGGATCTGGGAACCCCATCTTCCGAAAATCCTGCGACAAGCCGGAATGCATTATACGATACTCGATGATACGCATTTCCAGTATGCCGGGCTTAAGGAGGAAGACCTTTTCGGATATTATAACACC
>JBBIRG010000020.1:0-3742 GCA_037441945.1 Bacteroidota bacterium
CGGCATTGTCCTGAAACGGGAATACCTGGAAATCATTGTCCGGTTTGCGAAGGATCACCGTTTGTGGCTGATTTCCGACGAAGCCTACGACGGGCTCACTTACGACGGCGCCGAACATATTTCCATTGGCGCCATGAAGGGCACGGAAGAGCAAACCGTCTCCATTTTCACGTTTTCCAAAATTTTCATGTTTGCCGGCCTCCGGGTCGGATACGCGGCGGCGGCGGCCGATATGATCCGGCACATGAATAAAATCATGGTACACCAGCTCTACGGCCCGACGACCTTCGCTCAGTATATGATGATCGAGCCGTTGAAAACACGGCGGCAATGGATGCCGGCGGTCAGGGAACACTACGGCAAACTCCGTGACGACGCGATGGCACGGGCGCGATTCCCGGTTCCGAAACCGGAAGGAACTTACTTTTTCTTCTTTCCGGTATCTTCCATGCTGAACGGGCGGGATTACTGGAACGTTCTGAAACAAATGATGGAAAGCGGTATCGCCGTCGCTCCCGGAAAAGATTTCGGATCGCATTTCCCTGATTACATCCGTATTTGCTTTACCGGCGAACCGCCCGAAAAAACATTGCCCGCAATTGATACAATCAGCCGGATCCTGTATGAGGCTTGAATCAGCAAAATCCGGACATCGCGCTCTCCATCAACAAACCGCTTGAATGCTAACGAATAAATAAATATATTACCGTTACGGCGGATAATGGTCTGCGCCTTGAAAAAGAAGAATTTTCTTAATTTTACCAAACCCATCTGGGGAGAGTTATGAAAAAACACAATTCACTGGGAAATTTTGTACTGGCGCTGCACTCGCATCTGCCGTTTGTGGTCAATCACGGTAAATGGCCGCACGGTATGGAATGGCTGTTTGAAGCCGCCTCGGAAACCTACATCCCCATCCTGAACGCCCTGAACGAACTGCTGGACGAGGGGAAAAATCCGAAAATGTCTATCAGCGTCACCCCGGTGCTGGCCGAACAGCTATCCCATCCGTCGTTTGTCAGCGAGTTTCTGGAATTTCTGGATATCGAAATCCGGCGCGCCGAAGAGGATATCGAATTGTTCGAAAGTCTTCCTCATGAGCGGCATTACATACCGCTGGCGTATTTCTGGCGCGATTTTTACGTCAACAGCAAACGGGATTATATTGACAAATACAACAAGGACCTGATCGCTGGATTCCGGAATTTGCAGGAAAAGGGCGTGCTGGATATCATTACCTGCGGCGCGACGCACGGATATTTTCCCCTGCTCGGGCTGGATTCCAACATACAGGCGCAGGTGAAAATGGCGGTCCGCACGCATGAAAAACATTTCCGGCGCAAGCCGCGGGGCATCTGGCTGCCGGAATGCGCCTACCGCCCGCGATACGCATGGAAACCGCCTGTCAAATCCGCGCTGGGCGATACAGCCTACATGCGCAAAGGCGAGGAAGAAATCCTCGATGAGAACGGACTGGAATATTTTATCATTGATTCTTCCTTAGTGGATTCCAGCAAAGCGGTCGGCATTTATCACGGAAGGTTTGAATCGCTTCGCGAACTGATGAAAAAATACGAAGAAGAAGCGAAACATAAGACCCTGCCCGAAGGCCCGCATTCCATATACGACGTTCACAAAACCATTTCGAGCGTCGACAGCGGACGCCATCCGGTCGCGGTTTTCGCGCGCGACGTTGAAACATCCATGCAGGTCTGGAGCAGTGAAACCGGTTATCCCGGCAACGAATGGTACCTCGAATTTCACAAAAAGCATTACCAGAGCGGCCACCGTTACTGGCGCGTCACCAGCGGACAGGCCGATCTCGGACAGAAAGTGATTTATGAACCCGACCGCATCGAGGGTAACCTGTATTCCGACGCCGTTCACTTTGTCTCTTCCATACGGTCCGCGCTTTACATGTTTCGGGATTACAGCGGTTATACCGGCACACTCACCGCTCCGTTCGATTCGGAACTCTTCGGACACTGGTGGTTCGAAGGCCCGCGCTTCCTGAAAAAAGTGCTCAGCATGCTCAGCGATGATCACGAAATCAACCTGATGACCTGCGCCGAAATCATGGATCACGAGCATCCCACGAAAGTGATTTCTTTGCCGGAAGGCTCCTGGGGAGCCGGGGGCAATCACTACGTGTGGTTCAACGACCAGGTCGACTGGATGTGGGAACATATTTATAATGACGAACACGCCATGCGCAATTTGACCGCGCAGCACGCCAATACACAGGATGAAAATCTCCGGAAAATCCTGAAACAAATGGCGCGGGAATTGTTCCTGCTCGAATCGTCCGACTGGCAATTCCTGATCAGCACGTTTTCCGCTAATGATTACTCGATCAAGCGGTTTATGGAACATCATGATCATTTTAATCATTTGAAAGAACTGGCCGAAAAAACGATCCGGAAAGAGGACCTCTGCCAGCTGGATCATCAATACATTGATGAACTCCGTCGCGTCGATTACCTGTTTGACGAGGAACTTATCGATCTGACATGGTATACAAAAGACTGATAAAGCCTAAAAATACCAGAATCTTTCTGTATCAAATCAGGAGGACATGATATGCGGTGGATATTTTTCATTATATTGTTCAGCGGAGCCGTCTGCGCCCAGGACGGACAGAGAGAAACTGTAACCGATTTCTCAGGAACCTATGTTGCCAAAGGATTCCGTCCCGGCGAGGAATATACGGCTACGCCGTCGTATGTGATCCGCTGCGTCATTCAGCGAAAAGGCGATTATTACATCATTCGCTGGTACAATAATAACAAGCTGGCGTATTACGGTATGGGCCTTCATGTCAGCGATGTATTGTCGGCGAGTTATTTATCGGTTGACAATAAAATCTACGGAACGGTTTCGTACCGCGATTTCAGGGCTGATAAAGGATACCTGGCCGGCGCATGGTGCATCGCGCAGGCCCATCCCGACGCGCTGAGCAGCCCGTCTAACGGAATGGAAGTTTTATATCCTGAAAAATAACATACTAACAACATCAAGGAGTCGCTATGAAATACTTGTTTACTGCGCTGACCGGCCTGCTTATACTTTCTTTATCGGCCAATGTTTACGCGCAATTGCCCGTGGGTTTGTCGGCCGGGGCGCGCGCCGGCGTTCTGACCAAGGATAACGACGCATTTGCCGGAGCTCAGGTAGAACTGAAAATACCGTTCGTTACCATTGTACCGAATTACGAGCATATTTTCATTAAAGACTTGCCGACGCATACGCTGAATTTAGACGTGCAGTACAACGCGCTGAGCGCGATGGTGGCTAAGATGTTCATCGGCGGCGGGTTTGTCATGCAGACGGCAAAACCTAAAGGGCTGGAACGTTTTACGCACAGCGGTTTTAACGTGCAGGTCGGCGCGCGCGCGGGTTTCGGACCGGCCGGTGTTTTTGCGATGGCCAAATATGTACGAATCAAAAAGGACGATACGTTCGGTTTAGCGGCCGGCGTCAATTATAATTTGTTCTGATCCGCTGACAATGAAAATCAAATGCCTGAACTGCGGGACGGAAAACGCGGCCCGTGCCCGTTACTGCGCATTCTGCAGCGCCCCGATCGAAAAGGAAACAAAGACGACATCGCCGGATCAGTCCTATAGGTCGCCAAAAGCGAAAACGCCCTCCGCTTCCGATAACGCCCAGACAACCGGAACGAGCGTCAAACCCAGCGGACTTGCTGTCATTGCGATAGTATGCGGCGGACTGGCTGTTCTGA
>JBBIRG010000020.1:3752-13912 GCA_037441945.1 Bacteroidota bacterium
TTGTCAGCCTTTTTCGGGAGCGGCCGCGGTGGTTTTAGCGGGACAAGTGAAACGCAATTTTCAATCCGGCAAGGATAACGAAAGAAGCCGTAAACTGGCTTTGGCGGGCATGATCGCCGGTTACGTCGGACTTGGACTTACGTTCATCCGCTGGACGTATCTCATGAATAGCGGGATTTCTATTTTTGATATCATCAATTATCAAATCTTTCATTTCTGATCCGTCAGATCAGTAAAAAAGGAATTTACTTATGATCATCTGTAAGAATTGCGGTACGCAAAACGCGCCCGGCGCCGGATTTTGCACAAACTGCGGCGCGCCGCTGGAAAAATCGGGAATGGTATATTCCTCAGCCCCGCCCCAGACCGGCGGTTATCAGACGCCTCCCGCAGGCGGAGGTGGCGCGAGCGGTAAAGCGATTGCCGCGTTAGTGCTCGGTATCCTGTCGATCGTCGGATCCTGCGGCCCGGTGACCGGTATCGTAGCGATTATTCTCGCAAACCAGGAAATGCGCGATATCCGCAACGGCGTATCGTCGGAATCGGGGAAAACACTTGCGCAGATCGGTTTATGGACCGGCTGGATCGGCACCATCGCCTGCGGATTGTTCTGGCTGGGATATCTAGCGATTATCATAATTGCTGTGGCGGCCGGCGGGCGGTATTAATGTATTTTCAGTACTTCCGGCGCTTGTTCCCTGAAAGGCACACCTATGAAAATCACCTGTATGAACTGTGGGGCCGTTAACGATTCGAATCTGTTAACCTGCCGCATTTGCGGCGCTCCGATTGAAGCCTATTCGGCCAAGCAAGCGAAAATAGCCCCGGGGCGGAAGAGTCCTGATCCGGTTTTCCGTGACGGTCTGATGATAATGCTTACAGCGGCTTCGCTGATCGGTTTCGGCCCGCTGACGGGAATTTACGCGATCTATCTAGCCGCGCGGGACATCCAGGTCATCCGGACTCTTCCCGATCCGAAAGAATTCCAGTCCCATCAAGCGGTATGCATCGCGTGCCTTTTCATCAGCCTTTTCGCGACGTTTTTTTACGGCTTTATTTTTTTAGTGTTGTTGTAGCTCAGTACGATTCCTGATCGTTCGGAAAATTTTTTTCCTTCACGTCGGCGTGATACCGGCGGAACGCCTCGCGCATTAGGTTGGCCGTTTCCGCGTAACGGCGAACGAATCTCGGTTTGAAATCCTCGTAAAGTCCCAGCATATCATGGCTGACGAGCACCTGCCCGTCGCATCCGGGTCCGGCGCCGATGCCGATCGTCGGAATGCTCAGGGATCGGGAAATTTTTTCGGCGAGCCCGGCGGGAATTTTTTCAAGAACCAGAGCGAAGATGCCCGCCTTTTCCAGCGCGATGGCGTCGCTTAAAATCTTATCCGCCTCGGCCGGATCGGTGCCGCGCGTGCGGTAGGTGCCGTATTTGTAAATCGACTGCGGCATCAGACCGAGATGGCCCATCACGGGTATACCGACTTCGACTAACCGCGTGACGATCGGCAGAAATTCTACGCCGCCCTCGAGTTTGATCGCCTCGGCATTCGAGTCCTGCATGAACCGGCCCGCGTTGCGCAGCGCTTCGTCTGCGCTGACCTGGTAACTCATGAACGGCATGTCGGCGACCACCAACGCCCGATTAACCGCCTTGGTCACCACGCGTACATGATAAAGCATCTCGTCCATTTTGACCGGAAGCGTCGTTTCGTTGCCTGCAAATACGGTGCTGGCCGAATCGCCGACAAGTATCACGTCGATACCCGCCTCATCCAATAGTTTTGCCATGATAAAATCATACGCGGTTAGGCAGGATATTTTTTCATCGGCCGCTTTCATCTCGCGCAGGCTGGCGGTGGTGACTTTGGTGACCGGTTTATGCTGAGACATGGTTTACTCCGGGGTCTTCGTGCGGAAATGTTTTATTGTTTAATTCAGTATCATGATAATCAAGATACGTTAATAAGGGCATAGTTTTGTTTTTATCCGATTCAACCTGTGCGTCAGTGACAGTATTGATTGATTACATAGATGGAAGAATACACAAATTAAGGATGAAAAAAAACGGTATTTTTTATTGAATAATTTGTTCAATGATTCCTCCCCCGATCAGCAGATCGTCCCGGTAAAAAACCGCTGATTGTCCTGGCGTGATTGCCCGCTGGGGCTCGTCAAAAAACAATTCAACCGTATCGTTGTCTGTCTGCGTTATCGTTGCTGGATGGCCCGGATCGTTGTACCGGATCTTCGCGGTAATGCGCATCGCTTCCGCCGGACGCTCAAAAGGAATAAAATTGACGGATGCCGCTCTCAGTCCTTTTGAGAACAATTCCTCTTCCTGCCCAACCGTAATGACGTTCGATTTCGCGTCGATCGCGGTAACATAGACCGGCCGGTTCATGGAGACGCCGACGCCGCGCCGCTGACCGATCGTGTAAAACAAATAACCGTCATGCTTACCGACAATACGTCCGTCCGCGGTACGGATATTTCCTTGCAGGTGACAAAGTTCATCACGGCGCGACAACAGGAATTTTTTATAATTATCATCCGGGGTAAAACAAATTTCTTGGCTTTCCTTGTGATGCGCCGAAGGAAGGTTCCACTCCTTTGCGAGCGCGCGGGTCCGGGTTTTATCCGAATCGCTCAGCGGGAAAAGCGCCATCGACAGGGCTTCCTGCGAAAGTCCCCACAACACGTACGACTGGTCTTTTTTCGGATCGAGGGCTTTCCGGATTTCGTAACGGCCGGATTCCGCATTCATCGCGCAACGAACGTAGTGTCCGGTGGCAACATGACGCGCGCCGGATTCCTTCGCGCGCCGGATAACTTCTCCCCATTTGATAAACCGGTTGCAGTGTACGCAGGGATTGGGCGTCCGGCCGGCCAGATATTCTTTTTCAAAATAATCAATGACCGTCGCTGAAAATATTTCCGACAAATCCCAGACCTGATGCTCGATTTCAAGCAAATCGCAGACCGCCTTTGCCGACGCGACGGCCGAAGAGGCGCCCGGAAAGGAAGGATCGTCCGCTTTCCATAAAACCATCGTCATGCCGATTACATCATACCCGGATTTTTTCAGCAACGCGGCCGAAACGGAACTGTCCACGCCCCCGCTCATTCCGACGATGACGGCTTCCTGATTGCTTATTATTTGATTATCCTGTTGCATTCATTCGTAGTTTTATTTAAAATGTATAATTAATTATGATTTACTGAAAAATAGCAATTATTTTTTTAAAAAGGAATGTTTTTCACCAAATAATTTTTATTCTAAATTACAATTAAACATTATTTAACTGGGAGTTAATTTATGAAGCGCATTATATCATTCTCTATCGGTTTTTTAATTTTGAGCGCATTAACGATTCACGGACAAGACACCGTCAAAACTTGGAAAACCGGCGGAGCGTTGGGCCTTAACATCAATCAGGTCGCGCTGAAGAATTGGGCGGCCGGCGGCGAGAATTCCATCGCGGTCAGCGGCCTGGTATCGCTGTTCGCGAATTACAAAAAAGACAAAGTCAGTTGGGATAATTCGCTGGAAATCGGCTACGGGCTTGTAAAGCAAGGCGATATCCCGTTCCGTAAAAGCGACGACAAATTTATTCTGACGTCAAAATGGGGACGCGAGTTCGTCAAGAATTGGAAGTACAGCGCATTCGCCGAACTGCGCACGCAGATGACCAACGGATACGACTACAGCAAGACGCCGAAACAGACGATCTCAAAAATCATGGCGCCGGGATATCTGACCTTATCCGCCGGCGGCGAGTATAAACCTAACGATAATTTCTATGCGCTCGTTTCTCCTGTGACCGGCAAACTCACGTTTGTCAAAGATAAAAATCTTTCTGACGCAGGCGCCTTCGGCGTCGATACCGGCAAAACCGTCAAGGCGGAACTCGGATGGCTCATTAACAGCCAGTACAAAAGGAAGGTCATGGAAGGCATTGATTTTCAGTCGAAACTGAACCTGTTCGGCGCGTATAACAACCTCAAGTACGTTGACGTTCTGTGGGATAATTTGCTGATCCTGAAAGTGAATAAATATGTCAACGCCAGCATCAACGCGCAGCTGCTTTATGACAATGACATCAAAGACACAGATGGAAAAGCGAAAGTTCAGTTGAAAGAAGTGATCGCTGTTGGTATTTTGTACAGCTTTTAAATCGATGATTGATTAATAGCTTGTCAAGGGATTCTCCAGAATCCCTTTTTTTATTTTTTATTATATAATAATTAATTATATTTCTATAGTTTTTTTTATTTACTTTCAAAGAATGCTTGTGCAAAACAGGATAACAACCAGATCATTATGGCCAGCTTAAAAAACGTCAGCCTCGCTTCAGAAAATCTAGAGGCATTATGGGTCGAGCACGGTTATGGTACGCGGTTTCAGGGTTTTCAGAATTTAATGCGTTTCCGTATCCGCGACGTTTTGCTGGTGTCAAGCCTTTATGACCTGTATCTGTTCGAGGAAGATGGACGCCTGTACGAGTTGATTCGCAACGAATACCAGGCGCTGAGCCTTAGCCATGCGCCAGAACTCACGCGCGCTTCAAGCGGCCATGAAGCGATCCATATCGCGAAAAAGGAAAACCGGTTCGACATGATCATTACGACGCTTCATATCGAGGATATGGACGCGCGCGAATTCGTCCGTGAGGCCCGGAAAGCGGGTCTGACGATCCCGATCGTTCTTCTTTCGTTCGACAACCGGGAACTTCAGGCTATGCTGATGAGCGGCGACGCCGCGCTCTTCGAGGGCATTTTTATCTGGCAGGGCAATTTCCGAATCATCATCGCGATCATCAAATACCTGGAAGACCGGCTGAATATCGAGAACGACACGCGCATGGCCGGCGTACAGGTCGTCCTGGTGATCGAAGACAATGTCCGTTTTTATTCATCTTATCTGCCGATGATTTATACGGAAATTCTCAAGCAGTCGCAGCGGCTGATCCAGGAAGGGATTAATTTATCGCACAAATTCCTCCGCATGCGCGCTCGCCCGAAGATTATTTTGTGCCGATCCTATGAAGAAGCTCAGGAATATTTCGACCGCTTCAAGGATTACGTTCTCGGCGTCATCACCGATGTGGATTTTCCGAAAGAAGGGAAAGAAACGCCCGGGGCTGGTATTGATCTTGCAAAATACATTAAAGAGAAAAATTCTGAAGTGTCCATCTTAATGCAGTCGACCAATCCCAAGTGGGCCGAAGAAGCTCACGCGTTGAACGCCTCGTTTTCACTGAAGGATTCGCCGATGCTTCTCGATGAACTGTCGCGTTTCATGACCGAATATTTCAGCTTCGGCGATTTTGTGTTCCGCATGCCCGACGGACGCGAGATCGCCAGGGCCGGCAACCTTAAAGCGCTTGAGGATGCGCTGAAAACGGTTTCCGACGACTGCATCAAATACCACGCCGAACGGAATCATTTTTCCAACTGGTTCAAGGCGCGCACCGAATTCTGGCTGGCGCATAAGCTGAAACCACGCAAGTACACGGACTATCCGACGATCCAGGGACTCCGCGAGGAGCTGATCCGTTCGATTTTCGATTACCGGATGGCGCGGCTCAAGGGTGTGATCACCGACTTTCACAAGGAGACGTTCGATCCGCATCACAGTTTTGCGCGCATCGGCGGAGGATCGCTCGGCGGAAAAACCCGCGGGCTCGGTTTCGTCAACACCATCATCAACGATTATAACGTCTGCAACCGGTTTGAAAACATCAAGGTCTTTGTACCCGCGTTGGTGGTGCTGGGAACTGATGTCTTTGACCTGTTCATGGACGAAAACGACCTTCGTTCCTTTGCAATGAACTGCCAGGACGATATCGAAATCACGCAAAAATTTATTGAAGCGGAAAAATTTCCCGAAGAAATCATGGCGGAACTGGTCGCGTTCCTGAATATCGTCCGCGCGCCGTTAGCCGTCCGCTCGTCGAGTCTTTTGGAGGATTCCCAGTATCACCCGTTAGCCGGCGTGTATGAAACCTACATGATTCCGAACTCCCATCATAATCCGCTGATCAGGCTGAACGATCTCCTGAACAGCATCAAAAAAGTATACGCCTCGACGTTCTATCAGGCCGCGAAGAATTATATTAAGATGACGAATTACCGTCTCGAAGAGGAAAAAATGGCGGTCATTATCCAGAAAATCGTCGGCAAACCGCATGAGAATAGGTTCTATCCGGATTTTGCCGGCGTGGCGAAGTCGTATAATTTTTATCCGATGCCGCCGCAGAAACCGACGGATGGCATTGTTTCCGTCGGACTCGGCCTGGGCAAGATCGTCGTGGACGGCGGCAATACGGCGCGGTTCTGTCCGAAATTCCCGACCGATATGATGCAGTTTACCATCAAGGACGTACTCGACAACAGCCAGACGAATTTTTTTGCGCTCAATCTCCAAAAACATTTTGACGAATCGTTCGTCACGCATGATTTGAAAGTCGAATCCTTCGAGTTGAGCGTGGCAGAACAGGACGGAACGCTGATGTACAGCGCGTCCACCTATTCCCCGGAAAATCAGGTCATATACGACGGCATATCCAGGCCCGGAATCCGCGTGATCAATTTCGCCCCGATCTTGAAGCATAAGATTTTTCCGCTGCCGCAGATTCTCGAACTACTTCTGGACATGGGGCAATGGGGCATGGGAACGCCTGTAGAGATTGAGTTCGCAGTAAATCTGTCGACGCCACGCGGCGAACCCAAAGAATTAGGCATTCTGCAGATGCGCCCGTTAGTGCTGAGCCGGGAGATGGAGCACTGGACGTTTGACGATTTCGAAGATCATCGGGTTATCTGCAAAAGCGAACGGGTCATGGGCAACGGGACGCTGCGCGATATCGTTGACGTTGTGGTTGTGGATTACGACCGCTTCGACCGGTCGCGAAGCCGCGACGTCGCCAAGGAAATCAGTTGGTTCAACGCTAGACTGGTTGAGGAAAAACGGCCTTATCTGCTAGCCGGCGTCGGACGCTGGGGTTCGCTCGATCCTTGGCTCGGCATTCCAGTGAACTGGGACCAGATCGCCGGAGCAAAAGCGATTATCGAAACCGGTTTCAAGGACATGGCGGTCACGCCGTCGCAGGGATCGCATTTTTTCCAGAACCTTACATCGTTCATGATCGGGTATTTCACCGTGGATATGCACAGCCACCAGGGTTTCATGGACTGGGAATGGATGCTGTCGCAGACCCCGATCGAAAGCAAGGAATTCACGAAACTGATTCGTTTTGAAAAACCGCTAACCATTAAAATGGACGGTCATCATAATAAAGGGATTATTTTGAAACCGGAGGTATGAATTGGGAGCTAATGACGATAAAAAAAGCGCGCTTGCGAACTGTCCGCATTGCGGCAGGGAGTTAAGTCCCTGGGAGCAGGTTCTGCTGAACGTGGACCGCGCCCTGATGTGCAAAAGCTGCTGGTACCGGATCGTAATCGACGAGCCGGATCAGAAAAAATCCAAGAACCAACCTGATAAGGATTAGGAACGATGGAATCCTACAACTCTTTTCATGTGGCGCAGGAACAGGTAATCCAGGCGGCGCGCATCCTGAATATGGATATGGCAACAACCGACCTGCTAATCTGGCCCCAGCGTGAATTCAAATTCACCATCCCCGTAAAAATGGACGACGGTTCGGTGCGGATATTTCAGTCGTACCGGATCCAGTACAATTATGCCCGCGGACCGGCGAAAGGCGGTATCCGTTTTCATCCCGACGAAACGGTGGATACGATCCGGGCGCTGGCGTCGTGGATGGCCTGGAAAACCGCGGTGGTCGACCTTCCTTTAGGCGGCGGGAAAGGCGGCGTATGCTGCGACCCAAAAAAAATGTCCGAACGCGAACTCGAAAACATCGCAAGGGCGTATATGCGAGGCGTCGCGCATATGATCGGCATCGACAAGGACGTGCCCGCCCCGGACGTGTATACCAACCCGCAGACCATGGCTTGGATGATGGACGAGTACGAAACCATTATGGGATACCACCATCCGGGCGTGCTGACCGACAAACCGATGCAGATCGGCGGAACGCAGGGTCGCCGGGACGCCACGGCGCGCGGCGGAGTGATCACTGTGCGCGAAGCGTGCAAAAAACTGAACATCGAGCCGAAAACCTACGCAATCCAGGGATTCGGAAACGCCGGACAAAGAGCCGCGCTTCTGCATGAGGAGATCCTCGGCATGGGTAAATTGATTGCCGTCAGCGATTCAAGAGGCGCGATATTCAATCCCGACGGATTCAACTGCAAGGAACTCGTGCAGTACAAATTGAAAAATGGTACCGTCGCGAATTTTCCGGGATCTAAACCGATTCCCCATGAATCCGTTCTGGAGACGGAAGTGGACGTCCTGTATCCTGCGGCGCTCGAAAACTCAATCTCCGAACTGAACGCCGGCAGCGTGAAAGCGCGGATTATCTGCGAATTGTCCAACGGACCGACCACGCCCGCCGCAGACCTGATCCTGAACAAAAAAGACATTCACGTCATACCGGATATTCTCGCCAGCGCCGGCGGCGTCACGGTGTCTTATTTTGAAATGGTGCAGGACAGTTATTCTTATTTCTGGGACGAGGAAACCGTGCACTGCCGCTTAGACGAAAAACTGACGAACGCCTACCGCACCGTTCATGAAGCGATGACCGAAAAGAAAGTGCATCCTCGCCTTGCCGCGATGGTCGTGGGTGTCGCCCGTGTCGCCGAAGCGTGCAAACTCAGGGGCTGGGTGTAAAAGATTTACGGACGATTGATCATTTCAGATGTATGATCCCAGAGGAGCATGTGGCGGCAATCGACAATTATCTAAAGGCATTTTATATATCATCTTGAGCCATCTGTGGTTCGCTACGCCGAACTGTATCTAAGTCCAGTTTTCAGGTTTTGAACTTTCCGTTCATTCATATCCTCCCTTGTATGTCCAGGTTCGTCAATCCCATCGCTTTTGCGTGGAGCACGACCTCGCGGTATTCTTCGGTTGTCACGCGGCGGTTGATTTCCTCAAATTCCTTCGCGCGGTAAACGGGCCGGTACTGGGACATGATGTTGACGTACGTGTCTTTCGGAAGGTTTCCGGCGATCCAGCTCATCACGCTTTTAGAATCTTCCGTCGCGTTGGGCATCACGAGATGACGGATCAGCAGGCCTCGGTATAAAAGCCCGTCCTTCGCGGGATGAGCCGTGCCGACCTGACGTTGCATTTCTAGAAGCGATTTTTTCGTGATTTCGGGGTAAGTGTCCGCGCCCGCAGAATAACGGTAGGACAGCGACGAATCGTTGAATTTGAAATCCGGCATATAAATATCGACCACGCCGTCAAGCTGTTTCAGAATATCTGTTTTTTCCCATCCGCATGTGTTGTAAACGAGCGGCAGGCACAGTCCTTTTTTGGCCGCCTGATCCAGCGCGAGAAGAATGTGCGGCGAATAATGCGTCGGCGTGACGACGTTAATGTTGTGGCATCCGATCGACTGAAGTTCCAGCATCATTTCCGCGAGTTTACCGATTCCTGTTTCCGCGCCGTAACCGCCGTGGCTGATCTCCCAATTGATACAGAACACGCACCGAAGGTTGCAATGTGAAAAAAAGACAGTGCCCGATCCGCCGCTTCCCACCAGGGGCCGTTCTTCGCCGAAATGCGGATGAAAAGATGAGATCACCAGTTTGGAATCAGCATGGCAAAATCCGCGCTTTCCATTCAGCCGGTTGGCCCCGCACTCACGCGGACATAAGGCGCACGACGACATGAGCGACCATAAATACTCTCCGCGTTTTTTCAGTTCTCCGCTTTCAGATAATGATACATAAGACGGAATAAAGCCTGGAGGGGTTGCAGAAATCCCGGACATGGTCGTGTCTTTCAATTCTTTGTTTTGCAGGCAGGTTTCCGTTTTTTTACAGCCGAAGACCGGATAGAAAAATGCCGCCGGTAACGACCGGAGCAGAACGGAAAGAAATTGTCTTCGTGTTTTTTCATTCATATATTATCCTTT
Organism: Bacteroidota bacterium; assembly: GCA_037441945.1. Taxonomy (GTDB): domain Bacteria; phylum CLD3; class CLD3; order SB21; family JBBIRG01; genus JBBIRG01. Next base: position 13,778 of record JBBIRG010000020.1, read on the forward strand.
GATTTCTAAAAGCCGCAGAAATGACAACTTTTACCAATGAGAATATACAATGAGCGTGAAAAATATAAAACAAAAATCGATAAAATCGTAAAACAGGGATCCTATGCCGCAAAAAATAAATACCGAACAAACGTC
>JBBIRG010000021.1:0-5868 GCA_037441945.1 Bacteroidota bacterium
TTCTGGTGGCGGCACCGCTCGAACAGCGACGTCATGTCCTCGGCCACGCCTTCGTATACTTTACCTTCCAGGTCCTGGTACCGTATGCGGATTTTTTCGGGACGGAACACCTCGGCGCTGATTCCCGGAATGCTCAGGCAGCCTTCTTTATACGAGCAGGTACCGTACGTTTCAATAATTTCCGGATTGACGAACACTATCGGTTCGGCTTCTTTTTTGATGGGCGAGATATCCACGACAAACATTGCTACGGATTTGCCGATTTGCGGAGCGGCGAGCCCGATGCCGTCTTCCTTGTGCATCGTAACGATCATCTTTTCGGCAAGTTCCTTCAGTGAATCATCAAAACGCGTGACGGGCTTCGTTTTTTCGCGGAGCACCTGATCGCCGTAAGTATGTACTTTAAGTTTTTTCATGAAAATTTATAAATTAATCTAAACATGTAACTTTTAAGAAAAGGAAATATTTCATGCGGTCGGTGATAATTGACGCATCATCATTTAACAGTTAGTATGTCGGCAACGATGGGTCCGCTTCGAGCGCGTAGTCGTTAATGCCGCCGTTGAGGTTGAAGAGGTTGGCGTATCCTTTACGGGAGAGCACCAGGCACGCTATCTGGCTGCGGCTTCCGTGATGGCAATAGATCACCGCGGGCTGATCCTTATCAATTGCGGAGCCGTCATTCATCAGTTGACGGAGCGGAATATGAACGGATCGGTTCAGATGAACAAAATCGTATTCCTGTTTTTCGCGGACGTCAATCAATTGGAAAGTTTTTCCGGATTCAATCCAGTTTTTTAATTCTTGCGGGTTTATGGATTTCATAATCTTTCGGTTTTCGTTTGATTTTTCCTTTTTGGTGCCTGCCGGATCCTCTTTTAGACTCGTTTTCCGCGTAACGGTTTAATAAATCGTTCCTGAATTGCGTGAAAGTGTTGTTGAGGATTTGCCGTCTGGTTTCTTTGACAAGCCATAAAAAGAAATGAATGTTGTGAATGGTCGTCAGCTGATGGCCGACAATTTCCTTGATGGACGACAAATGCCGGACGTACGCTTTGGAAAAATTCCGGCAGGTATAGCAATCGCAGGCTTCGTCGATCGGGGAGAAGTCGTCCGCGTAGGCGGCGTTGCGGATGGTCATTTTTCCCCATGTTGTGAACAGCGTGCCGTTGCGGGCGTTGCGTGTGGGCATAACGCAGTCGAACATATCCACGCCGCGGCTGATGCATTCGAGGATATCCTCCGGCGTACCGACGCCCATCAGGTAGCGGGGTTTTTCTTCCGGCAGGCATTCACAACTGACTTCAGCGATGCGATAAACGTCTTCTTTTGGTTCGCCGACGCTGACTCCGCCGATGGCGTATCCCTCGAAATCCATTTGCGTAAGCGTTTCGGCGCTGGAACGGCGAAGATCATCATAAACGCCTCCCTGGACGATCGGGAAAAGCGTCTGCGTATGCCCGTATAGCGGAGCGGAATTATTATAAAATTCATTTTTGCAACGTTCCGCCCAGGCCATAGTGAGGTCATTCGATTTTTTTGCGTAGTCATGCGAACATGGGTAGGGCGGGCATTCGTCGAGTACCATGCAAATGTCGGAGCCGAGCTTGCGCTGAATCTGCACGACGTCTTCCGGACGGAAAAAATGTTTGGAACCGTCAATATGCGATGTGAAGAAAACGCCGTCGCGGGTCAAATTACGGAGTTGGGATAAGCTGAACACCTGGTAACCGCCGCTGTCAGTGAGCATGGGAAGATCCCATCCGATGAATCGGTGAAGGCCGCCGGCTTTTTGGATGATTTCCGTTCCCGGGCGAAGGTACAAATGATACGTGTTGCCGAGGATGATCTGCGCGCCGCATTCTTTGAGTTCCCGGTGCTCGATGGCTTTTACATCGCCCAGCGTTCCGACAGGCATGAAGATCGGCGTCTCGATGGTTCCGTGATCGGTTTCCAGCAAACCCGCGCGGGCTTTGGATCCGGAAGAACTTGTGTCTTTATGTTGGAGAGAAAATTTCATGCCGGATTACATGCTTCCCGTCCACCGTAAAATATCATTGATGATGACATAGACAATGAACACAAGTAAAAGCGCCATGCCGGTTTGCTGGGCGTAAAGCTTGAATTTAATCGATAAGGGTTTCCGGATAATTCCTTCCATCAGCAGAAAAACTAGATGTCCGCCGTCGAGCGCGGGAATCGGGAATAAATTAAATACCGCGAGCATCACGCTGAGGAGCGCCATGAAATACCAAATGCCCTCCCATCCTTGTTTCTGTTTTACTTCGCCGGTCATGCGGACGATGGCGATCGGCCCGCCCATGGATTCGCGGAACGATTGTTCACCAGTAATGATTTGTTTGATATTAGATAAAATAAGTCCGGTAAGTCCGGCGGTACGTTCTACGCCGTGCGCGATTCCCTCTAAAAAGGTTACCGGCTTTGTGAACTCCGGAATGGGCATCGGCGCGATACCGATCAGACCGACTTCCTTCATGCCTTCGACGGTTTGGCTTTTCCCGCGCTTTGGCGTGATTTCCGCCGACATGGCATTCCCGTCGCGCAGCCATCCGATAACCACCGGGATATCCGCTTTCGTATGGATGATTGCGACGAGTTCCTGCCAGCTTTCAACTTTTTGCCCATTCACCGCGGTAATACGGTCGCCGCTCTGCAGGCCGGCTTTCATGGCGGGGCTGTCGGGAAGCACTTCCGAAACTTGCGTGCTGAGTTTGAACTGATTGTACTGGTCAACGTCGGGAACGCCGTTCTTAATGGCGAAAAAGGAAAAAATCAGCGCGCCGAGGAAAAAATTAAACAGCACGCCGCCGCTGATCACGAAAATCCTCTGCCAGACCGGTTTTGCGCGGTATTCCCAGGGATGCGGCCGGCCTTCTTTCATGCTTTCGGGATCGAAACTTTCATCGATCATCCCGTTGATCTTGCAGTAACCTCCGAGCGGAACCCATGACAGGCAGTAATCCGTCGTAAAATGATCAACATACAATTCCTCATCATGGATGCGTTTGTACTGCAGAACGGAGTCTATCAGTTCCGGCGAACCGGCGATGATATTAAAGATTTCTTTCTTCAGTTCGGCGTTAGTATTTTCATCGGGATTGTTGATGGTCAGCGTTTTCTGAATGTCGGTCTTTTCAACCGCTTTGCCTTTCTTATTGGTAACGGTTGATTTGATTTCCCGCGCATCCACGTCGAACCATTGGCCGAGCAGGCGGACGCTTTGTTCCTCGTTCTGCGACAGGCCGCGGTTGTTCAGTTGCGAGTGGATCGCCTGAAACTGGGGATCCGAGACGAAAGATTTCAGGATGTCCCGCTGAAATTTCTTTTTCAGCCGGCCTGTGCCCCAGCGGAAACCCCACGCGCGCGGCGGAAAACCGAGCGAAAACGCGTCCACTTTCATGCCGAAGAGTTTCGCGGCAAGATAATGACCCAATTCGTGGAAGAACACGAGTATGCCGAGAATGATGACAAACGGAAGGATGAAATCAAAAAGAGCTGAACCCATTTTTTACCTCTCGATCAAGAGTCTTTTGCCACGAAGGCACAAAGACACTAGTTTGTTTGGTTATTATTATTTTTTTGTGAATTTTTTTATTTTCTCTTTATCTTAGTGTTGTTGTTTCGTGGTGGATATTATTCCCTCCAACAAAGTAACAAAGACACCAAGTTTATTTCTTGCCGTTGTTTATTTTGTGGTTTATTTGTCTTTTTGCCTTCGTGTCTTAGTGGCGAAAGAAATTGTTGATTAATAAAATTCTGCCGGTTTCCATAACTGTTCATTGAACGTGAAAAATACATTTCTATTTCAGGACAATGCGTTTTCCGCAAACTGCCTAGCCCACTGGTCGCATTTCAGAATATCTTCCACAACTGTCTTCTGAATCACCGGATGGGCCAGCATGGTTTTTTCGATCAGTTCGGGAATCTGCAGGAACCGGATTTTTCGGCTGAGAAAACGGTTCACCGCTGACTCATTGGCGGCGTTCATGACGGCGGGCATGGTTCCGCCGGCGCTGAGCGCTTCGAATGCCAGATCAAGACAGCGGAATGTCGCGCGGTCCGGCTTCAGGAAATCTAAGCGGATATTATTCCAGCTGACAGTTGGAAACGCATTCGGCAGGCGTCCGGGATAGGTGAGCGCGTACTGGATAGGGAATTTCATGTCCGGCAGACCCGCCTGCGCCTTGACGGAACCGTCGGTCATTTCGATCATGGAATGAATGATCGACTGTGGATGGATCACGACATCAATTTGCTCCGGAGGGACGCCGAACAGCCAGTAGGCTTCGATGACCTCCAGGCCTTTATTCATCAGCGTCGCCGAATCGATGGTAATTTTCGATCCCATCGACCAGTTGGGATGTTTCAGCGCTTGTTCAACGGTAACGTTTTCTAATTGTTCACGTGAATAGCCCCGGAACGGCCCGCCCGAAGCGGTCAGTATGATTTTCCGGATATCGGTATATTTCTCCCCGCGCAGGCACTGAAAAATGGCGCTGTGTTCACTGTCGATGGGAATCAGTTCTGCTTGATATTCTGCGGCAAGCTTTGTCACGATTTCGCCGGCGGCCACCAGCGTTTCCTTGTTGGCCAGGCCGATGTTCTTACCGGACCGGATTGCCGCTAAAGTAGGGAGCAGTCCCGCGGAGCCAACGATGCTATTGACGAAAATATCCGCTTCGATATCGCCTGCAAGTTGAGTCAGGTCATCAGCACCGGCAAGGACTCGGATGGGATGATCCTGAAGCGCCGATTTAAGAAAGTGAATTTTATCTTTGAGAAAGAGTCCGGCATATTGCGGTTTGAATTCGGCCGCCTGCTGAATCAGTAAATCGGCGTTCTGATAAGCGGCCAGGCAGACGATCCTGAATTGCTGCGGATGTTCGCGGACAACCTGAAGGACGTTTTGGCCGATCGAACCGGTAGAACCGTAAAGAGCAATGCGTATCATATTTTATACAACCTTATCATGCGCGGCGTATGATACAAAATAAAGGCTGTATTTCCAAAAGAAAAAAAATTTCATGCAAAATTTCATGCGAGTTTCTGCGAGTTTATTTCAAGCTAGTATTATCGGGTTATCGTACAGCCGGTAAGATGCTTAAAGATAGGTATTCAATTTTCAGATTTCCGCGAACAGAAAGTGATGAACCCAGTACAAAATGGATCGCAACAAGCGTCGAAGTGATAATTGGAAAAAAGTTTAACTTTGTAATAATTCTTTCAACCGTTCATACCCGCTCCGGCTGACAGGAATCGTAGTTCCGTCTTTCAGGATCGCGACTCGGTTGTCTTTTGTCATCAAATCAATTTTTGATAGACGTTCAATATTGACAATATACGATCGGTGAACGCGGACAAAATTGGCCGGATCAAGCGTTGCTTCCAGTTCGCTGAGTCTCTGGTTTTTCAGGTACTTTTCTTTTTTTGCATGTATGCAGACGTAATCATCCTGCGCTTCAACGTAATCAATATCATCAGCCGGGATGATGTGTATGTCGGAGCCGTCTTTGATCAAAATACGGGACAGGAATTTTTTTTCCCCGGACATGATTCTTTGCCCGGGTACGGTTTTTGATGGTGTCTGCCTGCGGATATTGACACGTGCCCGTGACACCGCTTCTTCAAACCTTTCACGGCTGACAGGTTTGAGCAGATAATCCAGCGCGTGAACTTCAAACGCTTTGATGGCATACTGGTCGAACGCGGTAATGAATATGACATTCACAGGTTCATCAATTAATTCCAGCACGTCAAATCCGCTTAGCTTCGGCATCTGGATATCAAGGAAGAGCAGGTCGGGTTTCTGTTCCGCAACGGCTTTAATCGCTTCGTAGCCGTTGCCGC
>JBBIRG010000021.1:5917-13278 GCA_037441945.1 Bacteroidota bacterium
GGATAATCTCACGGGATAAGGGTTCGTCGTCAACAATAACGGCTCGGATCGGATTTGGTTCAGGTATTTTCATTTTGCCGCTGGTGTACCGGTATGAGGATGTGGACCTTAAATAAACTCCCTGTTTGATTGACGCTGAAATGTGCCCGGTTGTGATAGATTTGCTCAAGACGCTTTTTAACATTCGCAAGTCCGGTTTGCGTACCTGATCTTCCTTTTGCAGATGCATCATACGGATTCCGGATTTCGATGCTTAGCCGGGAAGATTCCATCGTAATATGAATCGCGATTGTTCCGCCTTCGATCAGGTTGGATATTCCGTGCTTGACCGCGTTCTCAATCAGCGGCTGAAGCAAAAAGACCGGGATAAACTGATCGTAACAATTTTCTTCGACTTGCATGTCACACTGCAAACGCGGGCCGAATCTAACTTTTTCAATATCCAGAAAATGCCCGACCAGTTCCATCTCATTGCGGATCGTAATAAACGGTTGTTGACCTGTAGAAATCGTCTTGCGGAAAAAATCCGCAAGGGCGAGCGTCATATGCCGGGCCGATTCCGGATCGGATTTGATCAGCGCGTTGACGGAATTGAGGCTGTTAAATAAAAAATGAGGATCAACCTGAGAGCGAAGCATCTTCAGTTCGTTATCCTTGGCGAGCAGAGTCAGTTCATAGGCACGTTTTTCCATTGCCGCCGAGCGTTCGAATTCAATGATCAGGTAATGAATGACGGCCGAAAGCCAGTACAGCAGAAGACCGACGACTAATAATACGGCAAAAAAAGTTTGCAGTGTCTGGTCGTCGTGACGGATATTTAGCGTTGTGATTACCATTCCGTACCAGAAAAAAGCCGCGCTGCACCACAGCGCGTTGGCGATAAGTCCCGAAGAAAAAAAAGCCGTCAGGATTTTCCGGAACGGCGTCCGTTCGATCGGAAAGACGCGGCATAAGTAAAAGGCCGATAATCCGATAAACGAATGAATCAGTCCCGGCGGAAGGATCAGCAGAACCGCAAGAAGCCAGTCCATGCCGGTCATCCATTTGACGAGAACCGAAAGGAACAGGCTGAACATCAGCCATGATCCGATAAAGGCCGCGAGACGGTATTTATGATGAAGAATGGGATGCATGAAGAGAGTGCCCCGTCATCGGTTAATGGAAACCTTTTCCCGCGAGCACTTCCGCGCCGAACAGGAATTTCTTTGCAGATACATTATGATTAACTATTCCGCGTGGCGCAATGGTTGTGGTTTCGTCGGGAAGCCAGCGGTAACCAAGTTCGGATCCGATCCACCAGAAAATGCCCGTGGGGCGGCCTTCACCGGAGCCATAGTATACCATTGACGCTGAAACTCCCGTAAACGGACGAGATCCGTTCTTGCTCTCAACCGGGCCGTAGAACCGGTAGCCAGGCGTGACAACGATATCCGGATGGCTTATGCGTTTCAAATATCCGGAACGGAAAATTGCCGCCTCCGCGTTGATGTACACCGAATGTTCGGGATTGATCTGATATTCTGCTCCGGCATTAACTAATCCGAGAAACAACTTGTAAGGATTAATGAAAATGAATACGGTTCCCTTATCCTGCGCCGTTGCAATATTTTGACTGCTACAAGCTATGAATAGAAACAGGATAACAAATATTTTCATAGTGTCTTCCGGTATCTTTATTGGTACATGATTTTGAATAACTGGATCCGAACGGTTTTACTGCGGTTTAAAATCACTGATGTACTCGCGAAGGCGCCTGATCATGACGGGCTTGAAAATCAGGTTCCAGATAAATCCGGTATCAATCGGCTCCCATGCTTTTTTCACATACTCGGCCTGAATGTCCTCCGTATAAGGAATGAAGGACTTCGATACATCGTTCTTCAAATCCGAATGAATATCCAGCACCATCGCAGGCGATTTTTCAGAAAGATCGAAATCGTTTAAATCCACCCATTTGATTTTACGGGACAAATACGTATTAAAATACATGCGGGAATTCTTCAGATCGCAGACGACCGACCACTTATTATTTCCAAGGTTCAACTGATTCAGGATGGAAAATGAATAATCGGTCATAGACGGTGGCGCGCCGGCCTCCGCGTCGGCGATCATTTTGAATGCCCATGAGAACCGTCGGTCGACAGACGTATCGGCGAGATTGATCTTACGGGAGCCGCCGTAACCTTCGTAGAGTTTTAAACTGTCTAATTCACGCTTGTAAGTGCGGTTGCAGAGCGCTTTTACCGGCATGTCCTTGCCCGTGTGGACGACGGACCGGCCGTCAATGAATTCGATCACGGCGGAATTTCCTGTTCGGTCGGCGACGAAAAAATGCCACAGGCAGTGCCCGGACGGAATTACATGTTTAAGATCGACGATTACTTCATCCACGGTCTGAAAACGGTCGAGGACGTATTGCATCCAGAGATGATGATACAATTCGGCCAGGGATTCCTCTTTGGGATATTTCGTCGCGAACAGCGTCATTTCACCGATGTACAGGCCGGCTTCGTTCATGCCGCCGTCGGGGAATTCCTTGCCGAATGTATTGTAGGTCAGTGATGCGTATTTGGACGTCCAGTTCAATCTGGGTTTGCTTCGCCCGAAAACTGATTTTAAATCATCCCAGGAGACACTGTGCTTGGAAATGCCGCGGGGATTGATGACGGCCAGTCCCGGTGTTTCAATATAATCATCCAGGTTGTGCCCGATCAGCAACGTGTCCTTTTGATGTATCATGAACGTTGAACAGGAGTGCCTCTCCGCGGCTTGAATCATGGCCGAAAAAATCATCAGTATGAAAAAAAGCCGGACAAAAAAACTCCGCAAATTATTGATAGAATTGTGAGCGAATGATTTCATGTGATTATATTTTTTACCGATTTAATTGGTTACCGTTACGCCGCCCATGATGACCGCGCCTTTGATTAGCAGCCGTTTTTTGGATATCGGGTCAACCGGCCTTGTCTTGTCCTCCAGTCCGCCGAGTATCGGCGTTCCCTGTATGGAGACCACCCAGTCCGCGGGGACTTTAATGTCGATGCCGCCCATGAGAGCGAAGACGTCAATGACAGCTTCCTCTTTTTCGATCGATGCGTTGCGAAAATCAATTTCGCAACCGCCCATGATGGCCGTAATCGATCCGCCGGTAAAATCCTGCGAGTTGTTCTGGCGGTTATATCCGGCGAACATCGCAAAAAGGTTGACTCTCTGATCGGTATCGGTAATGAATATAACGCCGTCTTTACTGCGGCTGGCCCTTCGTGGATCAAATGCCTTAAGCAGAACGATCACGCCGATAAGGATCAGGATGACCGGCCAGATATCGCGGAAGTAAAAATGCATGACGCCGAGTACGCGCAGGAGAAACATCAGGCCGATGAAAATTACAATTCCGCCGGCGATACGTCCGGAAAGGGTTCCCGACTGTAAAACGATCGCAGTGCCGATCAGCATGATCAGCAACGGCCAGAAGCTTCGCAGGATGCGGGGCTCCACCAGATCGAAATTGTTCAGCGTAAACAGAACGCCAGCCATCAGGAGCGCGATGCCCAGGATCAGCTGGGCGTTGATGCGGAAAGGTTTATTGTCCACAGCAGCCTCCTTCCTGTTTTTGTTCGGAAAAGACCGGCAGCAGTTCCTTCGCGACGATTGTGAGACCCCAGAATATCAGTATGAACGGCCATGTTACGGCGAATGACAATCCGAAAATATGCTGGAGTGATACATACAGCCACAATCCGATAAAAATCTCCCAGCTGCCCTTGATCCAGTCGTTAGGATGCTGCGCGGTAACGATCTTCACAATTCCGAAAATAACGAACAGAAAAGGCCAGAACTGCAGGATATTACCGATCTGCATCCAATCGAATTCGTCAAAAAGGAAAAGCATTCCAACAAGAATGAGAATCCCGCCGGTGATGAGATGTTTGATTAATTGTCTGTCCATATGTGGCTCCTTATTTTAATTTACACATAAAACATACAACAAAAAAGAAAAAATGTTTCATGGTTTTCGGCGAATGACAGATATTGATCGGTGAATGACGCGGTATTTTGATTTTTTATCGCGGTTTATCATCAGTTGTTCAGGATCGCAAAGAGATAGTTTCAATCCATTCAAGAAAAAGAATCCCTTAAATCAATAAACCCGCAGGACATCATAGCCGTCTTTGATGCTAATAACATATATCATTCCAATATCCGTTTGATTCTTTCCGTAAAAAATCGTATTTCTGTCACGTATAAATAAAAGAAAATGAAATATGCTTTCCGAATGGTTCAGTCTTGAAAATATCGCGTTAGTCATTTTTGTCGTCACGTATATCGGTATTATTTTTACTCAGCTGCCGAAGGTAAATATTGACCGTCCTTCGGCGGCATTTTTTGGCGCGGTGTTTATGATCGTTCTGGGCGTTTTGCCGCTGGATGAAGCGGTGCGGGCGATCGATTTCAATACGATCGCGCTTCTTCTGGGAATGATGATCATCATCGCAACGCTGGAGATAGACGGTTTTTTTTCGCTGATCGCTGAAAAAACTATTTCTTTCTCTCACACACCGATGCGCCTGCTAGTCTTCATCGTATTTGTCACGGGGATCGCAAGCGCGTTTTTAGTGAACGACGCGGTGGTTCTGTTATTCACGCCCGTTATTATCGGAATCTGCCGATCGGCTCGGATTGATCCGGTTCCGTTTCTGATCGCGGAAATACTGTCTTCCAACGCGGGCAGCGTGATGACAATGACCGGAAATCCGCAGAACATGCTGATCGGCATCAATTCGAACATGACGTACGGGCATTTCCTGATCATGCTTCTTCCGGTATCGGTCATAAGTATGGTCATCATCGTATTCATTGTGAGAATGGTTTATCCCGGCGTCTTTCGGGAAAAAAAGCGTTTTGACTATCATCATACGGATTACGACTACAATTACGCATCCATGAAAACCTCCGTTCCGATTTTCATCGGCGTCGTTATCCTTTTTTTTATCAGCCATTTGATGCATCTGTCCATTCCGGTGATCGCGCTGATCGGCGGGGCCATGATTCTGCTTTTCGGAAAAATAAGGCCGTCCAAAATCATAAAAGAAGTCGACTGGGTCCTGCTTTTATTTTTCGCGTCGCTGTTTGTCGTCGTTCACGGCATTGAAAAAACCGGTTGGCTGAACTGGTTGCTTGAAAAGCCCCTGCTGGCGGCTGATTTTAACAGCATTGCTGTATTGCACGGATTGAGCCTTCTCGGTTCGCAGGTCGTCAGTAACGTCCCGTTCACGGTCGTCATGCTCCCGCTGATGAAAACGGCGAACAGCGACCTGCTGTGGATTGTTCTGGCTTCCGCGTCGACGTTAGCGGGAAACGCGACTATTATCGGCGCGATGGCCAATCTGATCGTCATTGAATCGGCGGAGAAATACGGCGTGAAGATCGGTTTCCGGTTGTTCGCGAAATCGGGAATCATTGTGACGATTTTGACTTTAATGTTTTCGTTACTGTATTTTTCGTGGATTAGCACATTGCATTTCTTTTAACGTAAGTGATTTCGTCAAAACGGTAATTGGACAATCGGCGACTAACTGGGAATTTGAAAGAACGAGGAGTCCAAGAAAATTATACACTTTCAGCCTGTCCGAAAAAACGGAAACCTGAATTAAATATTCAGGCTTGCTGTCAGACAGTCTCGTTATAAAAACAAAAAGATGATTTAATTCTTAATTAATATTGGTTTATCTTAAAATAACAAATCATTGAACCGATTTGATTGCGCGATTGGAACATTTTCCGTCTTCATCACGTATCGTTTAGATATAAAATGAAAGGACAGAAAATGAAAACGGTATCGGCATTCGCTGTTATGCTTGCCTGTTTATGGGGGACAACTACGGTTACGGCAGGTACGCTTTCGGCAGAGGAAGAGGCAATCAGTTCAAAGGTTTTGAAGTATGCGGAAGAAAATTTAAGTACGACCCTGGGCAAGTACAATGACGATTACAAGTTGAGCTCGGTTGAAGTCATTTACGACCTGAAGCGCTTGTACCCGGAAATGTCTTTCAAAAAGGCCGTTATCCCGATGATGCGGATCCTTCGGGGTCACAAAGACCAGAATGTGCGCGCCATGGCGGCGATTCTGCTTCAGCAGATCGGCGACGGCCGGGGAACCTGGGCTGTGAAGGAAGCGGCGCGCTTCGATGGAAGCAAGCTGGTCCGTCATGTGTGTTCAACACTGGCATGTGAAAAACATTGATGGGACGAACCGGTTAGAAATTTTGTCTTAGTCTCCTTGCGTTGGTAAAACATAAAAGGCTTTCCTCTTCCGGGAAAGCCTTTTGTGGTTGTGACGGTCGCGATCAGCTTTTTTCTTCCCATAACTGTGCGAGGGTGACGATGACGCGGACGGCCATTTCCATATCCTGCACGGCGATCCATTCGAGTTTGGAGTGGAAACTATGTTCGCCCGCGAAAATATTCGGCGTGGGCAGTCCCATATAGGAAAGGCGAGAGCCGTCGGTGCCGCCGCGGATCGGGGTCAGGATGGGTTCAATATTCAGCCGCTTCATGGCTTCAATAGCGTAGTTACCGACATGCGGATGCTGGTTCAGAACGTATTTCATGTTCCGGTATTGTTCGTGTACTTGGAATTCCATACGGGCGCCGGGAAATTCTTTGACGGTTGATTCGGCCAGCGTTTTCAGGAAATCTTCGTATTCGGCTAATTTTTCGGTCTCAAAGTCGCGGATGATGAATTTCAGCGTCGTCAGTTCCTCGTTGCCGTTGACCGATGTGCAATGCACGAATCCTTCCCGTTTTTCGGTTGTTTCGGGCGACAAGCGGTCTTTCGGAAGTGAATCGATGAAACGCGCGGCGATTTTGAGCGAATTGACCATACGGTTTTTGGCGAATCCGGGATGGATGTTTTTCCCGTGGAAGCGTATGGTTACGGCGTCGGCGCTGAAGGTTTCCGTTTCCACTTCGCCGCGGCTGGAGCCGTCGACCGTATAGGCGGCGGCGGCGCCGAATTTTTTCACGTCAAATTTTTCCGTGCCCCTGCCGACTTCCTCATCCGGTGTCAAACAAATTTTTATCTCGCCGCGTTTGACGTCCGGGTGTGTAATGAAATAATTCAGCGCATCCATGATTTCAGCCACGCCGGCCTTATTATCGGCGCCGAGCAATGTCGTTCCGTCTGAGGTGATGATGTCGTATCCTTTCATATTTTTCAGGTCGGGATTTTCGCTGACTTTGATGACCTGTTGCTGATCGCCGGGAAGAACAATATCCTGTAGCTGATAATTTTTATGAATGACCGGTTGGACATTCGCGCCCGATACTGCCGGCGAAGTGTCGATATGCGCGATGAAACC
>JBBIRG010000021.1:13300-13908 GCA_037441945.1 Bacteroidota bacterium
AGAATTTCCGGCTAAGGTTGCCATTACATAGCCGTTTTCATCCATGTGAGCATCGGAAAGACCCATGGATTTTAATTCTTCGGTTAGAACCTGCGCCAGAATTTTTTGTTTTTCAGTACTTGGAAATGTCGTTGATTCGTCGTCCGATTGGGTGTCGTAGGTTACGTATTTTAAAAAACGGTCAACGCAGGTGAAATTGTACTTGGGGTCGAACATGGCGTCTCCTTAATAAGATCAGATTGTTTCTGAAAGTAATTTATCATTTTTAGCATAAAATCCCATAAAAAAAAGGCTGATGGTTCATCAGCCCTTTTCATTTCAATGATTTTAATTTCCTTATCCAGCGATGCCTTTTAACTGGTCGAGTTTCTGAAGGATTTGCTCCGGCGTAGCCGTTAACGGGAAATTTGAATCAAACATGCGGATCTTCTGGATGCACGTCGTATAATCGCCCAGATGAAAATATCCGTAGGCCTGGTGCAGAACCAGATCCTTATCCGTCACGGTGCGGTCATGCGAGAAAACGTACCGCGGTTTTTTTCGGAGCGAGAACGAAGCCGCGTTCAGGCTCTCTGTATGCTGATCCAGCCCACATAAAACAAACGACC
>JBBIRG010000022.1:0-13857 GCA_037441945.1 Bacteroidota bacterium
TACTTCCTCGCTCTCTCCGAGGAGGAAACCGCGGAAGCGCTCGGCTGGCCGCGCGGCACCGTGAAGTCGCGGCTGGCGCGCGCGCTCGGGCGACTGCGCGAGGCGATGGAGGTCGAGGCATGACCGACGTCGAGGTGACCCTGCGCGCCGCGGGCGGAGCGATCGAGTGGCCGGCCACGGCGAACCTGGCCGATCCGATTATTCCCGCGCTAAAAGACCGCATGGAAGTCATCGAAATCCCAGGTTACACCGAAGAAGAAAAACTGCATATTTCGGAACGGTTCATCATACCCAAACAGATCGCCGAACACGGGCTGAAATCAGAACAGATTACGTTTAAGACGGAGGCTGTTAAAACCATCATCAATGAATTTACCCGAGAGGCCGGACTGCGAAACTTGGAACGCGAAGTTGCGGCCTTATGCCGCGGCGTTGCCCGCGAAGTGGCGGAGGGACTGATCAAGAAAGCGTTGATCGGTAAAAAGCAGGCGTATCAGTACCTGGGTAAGACGAAATATTATTCCGACGTCGCCGAGCGCATCAAGAGACCGGGGATCAGTACGGGACTTGCGTGGACGCCCGCCGGCGGGGATATTCTTTTCATCGAAGCGACGAAAATGAGCGGCAAGGGAAATCTTACGCTCACAGGTCAGTTAGGCGATGTGATGAAAGAGTCGGCCGTGACGGCTTTGAGCATGATCCGAGCGCAGGCCGAATCGCTGAATATTACAGAAGAATTTGATAAGTTAGACATTCACATCCATGTTCCTGCCGGCGCGATTCCCAAAGACGGGCCTTCGGCAGGCATCACCATGTACACGGCGATCCTTTCCCTGCTGACCAATCGAGTCGTACGCAACGACGTGGCGATGACCGGAGAAATAACACTGCGCGGAACAGTGCTTCCCATCGGCGGCGTGAAAGAGAAAATCCTTGCGGCGCACCGGTCAGGAATCAAAACGGTGATCCTACCCGAAAAAAATGAAAAAGACCTTGATGAAGTTCCGCAACAGATTCGTGACGACATGAAATTCGTTTTTACCGGTGAAGTATCGAAAGTCATTGATGCCGCGCTGACCGATATGACCAACGGAAAAAGCGGGACGGGAAGAAGAAAAAAAGAAACCGACGGAATAAAGAAAAAAAATAAATGATCGCCACAGATTCAAAGTTGAAGAAAGCTTGCGGGGGTTTTCTTAATCAGTTCGGTTTTAATCATTGTCAGCAAGAACGGAAGTAAATGAATAAAAATAAATACCAGTTGCCAATCATTATAGGAATATTTTTTTTATTTGTGATCCTGAATCCTCTACTTTTTTCCGATAAAAACGACAGAGAAATTTCCTATAAAGAATTCCGGGACAAGCTTAAAAACGGGGAAATCGACGAGGTTCAGATTTCGACCGATCAAATCACAGGAAAATTTATATTAACGGATTCAACCGATTCGTCCGCTGCGGCGGATACGGTTTCAAAGCCGCTCCATGAGAGACTCCGTTTTGATCAGTTGTTTGGAGGCGCATTCAAAAAAGACCGGCGTAGACCGTTTTCCGTTACCGCAGTTCCTGATGATCAGCTAGTAGCCGATCTACAGGCCGCCGGCGTGGATTATCGGGGAGTGATATCCAGCGACTGGCTGTCGAATCTTTTGCTGTACTGGATTTTGCCTTTCCTGATCTTGTTCATGGTATGGGGTTTTATTTTCCGCAGAATGAGCGGCGGCGGCAATGTGATGAGTATCGGTAAGAATAAAGCGAAAATATACGCTATCGATTCGAAGACGCGCGTGACGTTCAGAGATGTTGCGGGGGTGGAAGAGGTCATCGAGGAAGTGCGTGAGATAGTGGATTTCCTGAAAAATCCGAAAAAATATACAAAACTTGGCGCCAAACTTCCTAAAGGTGTTTTATTAGTGGGTCCGCCTGGAACCGGTAAAACGCTGCTGGCCAAGGCCGTCGCAGGAGAAGCGGACGTTCCGTTTTTCAGCCTCAGCGGATCGGATTTCGTGGAAATGTTCGTCGGCGTTGGCGCTTCGCGCGTAAGGGATTTATTTGCTGAAGCGAAATCGAAGGCTCCCTGCATCATCTTTATCGATGAAATTGACGCTATCGGGCGAAGCCGCGGCAAAGGATACATGATGGGCGGCCATGATGAGCGCGAAAACACGCTGAATCAGTTGCTTGTCGAGATGGATGGGTTCAATACCGACAAAGGCGTCATTATTATGGGCGCCACAAACCGTCCGGACGTACTCGACGTCGCTCTTCTCCGGCCCGGGCGATTCGACCGGCAGATCGTCCTTGACCGCCCGGACCTGAACGCGCGTATGGAAATCTTTAAAGTACATACCAAGGATATGCCGCTCAACGGCGATATCGATCTGAAATCCTTGTCTGCGCAGACGCCCGGTTTCGCGGGCGCTGAAATCGCCAATGTCTGCAATGAAGCGTCATTGCTGGCTTCGCGAAAGGATAAGTCGAGTATCGAGATGATCGATTTTCAGGAAGCCATCGAACGCGTCATCGGAGGGCTGGAAAAAAAGAACAAACTCATCAGTCCCCGCGAGAAAACCATCGTTGCGTATCATGAGTCCGGACACGCGATTGTCGGGCATTTCATGAAAAACGCCGATCCGGTGCACAAAGTTTCGATCGTTCCGCGCGGAATAGCGGCGCTTGGCTATACCCTGCAGACGCCGCTGGAAGACCGTTACTTATTATCTAAAAATGAGTTGATCGAACGGCTCTGCAGTCTGCTCGGGGGGCGCGTCGCCGAGGAGATCATGTTCGGGGAAATTTCAACCGGCGCCGCGAACGATCTGGAACGCGTAACGGAGATTGCCAAGCGCATGGTGACCATGTACGGTATGAGCGATAAAATAGGGCATATGGCTTTTACGGAGAATACGGATCAGCAGTTTCTCGGCGGGTTAAATATGAAGCCTTACAGCGAGGAAACCGCGCGGCTGATTGATTCAGAAATCCGCGTGATCGTGGATGCCGCTTATTCGAAAACGCATGCACTTCTGACGGAAAAACGCGAACAGTTGGAATTGCTGGCCGGACAGCTTCTGGAAAAAGAAATATTAGATAAAAAAGACATCGAACAACTGCTCGGAGAAAAACCGGCCGCGGAAAATTCTTTGTCACTCAACGGGAACGGGGTAAAAAAAGAAAGAGAAGAGGCAGCGTTTGCCTGACAGGCCGCATACGCTTCTGTCTGATATTTTACCTTGCTTATCGCGATCCTTTTTTTTATCTTCCGCTGAATTTTTAATTCACGCGGCTTAAAGACCGCCGATGTGGGCCGGTAAGGTAGTCAGATATGAAAATTGCCGTTATTTCGGACATTCATGGAAATCTTGAAGCGCTGGAGAAGGCGTTATCGATGATCGAACAACAGACCGTAGATGAGATCATTTGTCTGGGGGATATTGTCGGTTACGGCGCGAATCCATCGGAATGCGTCGATCTGGTCCGCAGGCATTGCCGATTTGTCCTCAAAGGCAATCATGACGAGGCCGTCACGCATGATAATGACATGGAAAATTTTAATCCCTATGCCATTCATTCTATTTTATGGACGCGCAGCCGGCTCAGTGATGATCAGATGGTTTTTCTTAAGAACCTGCCTATGCAGCTCACGTTAGAGGGATTGCGTTTTGTGCACGCCTCTCCCGACGAAAGTTCGGAATGGGATTATGTATTTAACCAGCATCAGGCAAAAAAGCAGTTTGGTTTTTTTCAGGAGCCGATTTGTTTTTACGGGCATACTCATATTCCTGCCATTTTCGCGGAACACCTTAACGCCGGAGAGGTTTTCCCAGATGAACGCTTCCTGGTGAACGTCGGAAGCATTGGTCAGCCCAGAGACGGGAATCCTCAGTTGAGTTACGGTGTTTTTGATTTCATCGGTATCGGCTATGAAAGTATCCGAGCCGATTATGATCTCGCGACAGCCGCAGATAAGATACGCGCCGCCGGGTTGCCCACGTTTCTGGCCGATCGTTTGTTGCGGGGGAGATGAATGTTTTTTAAGCGCAATATTCGCGAAGAACGCAAAGAAATACTAAGCCTGAGCATGACCCGAAAAGAAAAAAATTATCAAAGTATCCTAGTGAGCGCTGTCCATGACAAGTATAAGTAAGAATATTACCCTTTGCGGACTCAACGCCCTCTGCGGTAAAATATCTCTGCGGTTAAATGGTTTTTTACCGCAAAGTCCGTCAAGCCCGCAAATGAAAACGTTAACCGCGAATCCGCCGCGGCGGACAGAAGCACAAAGGCGCGAAGCATTTATTTTTTTATTACGAATTGTTTCAAAATTTAATGGACATTGTTTAAAAAAAACAAAATATATTTCTCATAAAACCTTACATATTCATGGCGAAGGCGAACCATGGATATGAATTATTCATGGTATATATACGATTATGAAATATTTATTAATTCACAATTCGATTAATTCACACTGTGTCTCGTGGCAAAATGAATGAAAATTATAAAGGAGACCGATAACGAATGATAGCGCCTTTACTAAAACTGATATTTGGCGACCGGCATGCGAGGGAAATAAAAAAGATCGCGCATTTAGTCGGCGAAATCAACCGGTATTACGAAGAATTTGAACCGCTCAGCGACCATGAATTGCGGGATAAAACGGAACAATTTCGGCAGCGGATCATGGAATATGCGGCGGAAGAAAGCAAGGTGGTCGAAGGTATCCGTGCGGAAATCGCAGCAACTCTGGATCCCCTGAAAGTAAAGGGCATGATCGACGAGCTGAAAAATGCCGAAAAAACGCTATTTGCCGTCGAACGGGAAATCCTCGACGAAATACTTCCGGAAGCTTTCGCATGCGTCAAACAGGCCTGCAAACGGATGATGGGTACAACCTACCTGGTATGCGGCCGCGAAATGAAGTGGGACATGATTCCGTACGACGTACAGTTGATCGGCGGGATTGTGCTGCATCAGGGTAAAATTTCCGAAATGGCCACAGGCGAAGGAAAAACACTCGTCGCTATAGCTCCGGTTTACCTGAATGCGCTGGCCAGGCGCGGCGTGCATCTTGTTACTGTCAATGATTACCTGGCTTTGCGCGACAAGGAATGGATGGGAAAAGTATACGAATTCCTGGGTATGAAGGTCGGGGTTATCCTCAACGAAATGACGCCCGGGCAGAGACGCGACGCGTATAACTGCGATATCACTTACGGCACGAACAATGAATTCGGATTCGATTACCTCCGTGATAATATGGCCGTCTCCCAGGACGATGTCGTCCAGATACGCGGGCATCATTACGCGATTGTTGACGAAGTGGATTCCGTTTTGGTTGATGAGGCCCGGACGCCCCTGATTATCAGCGGCGCGGTGGATACGCCGTCCAACCAGAAATACGAGGAAATGAATCCGCATATTCGCCGGTTGGTCGATGTGCAGACCCGGTTTGTCAATCAGCTCGTCGCGGAAGCCGAAAAAATGCTTGAACAGAAACAGGACGCCGAAGCCGGAAGAAAACTTTTGATCGCCCGTCGCGGGGCGCCGAAGAATAACCGCCTGATGAAACTGACGAAGGAAGAAGGCGTCGCCCTGCTGATCCAACGAACGGAAAACGAATATCTGCGTGAAAAGAAAATCCATGAAATTGACGAGGAGTTGTACTATTCGATCGACGAAAAAAGCCACCAGATCGACCTGACCGAAAAAGGACGCAACACGCTCTCTCCCAGCCATCCGGAGATATTTGTTATCCCGGATTTGTCCGATGAAATCATCAAGATCGACATGAATAATGATTTATCCGAGCACGGGCGCTTGGTTAAAAAAGAGGAACTCGGAAAATTATACGCGGAACGTAGCGACCGGATCCACAGTATCGAAAAATTGCTGACCGCGTATTCGCTCTATGAAAAAGACGATGAATACGTCGTGCAGGACGGCAAAGTGCAGATCGTTGACGAATTCACCGGGCGCATTCTTCACGGACGCCGGTACAGCGACGGCTTGCACCAGGCGATCGAGGCTAAAGAAGGCGTGAAAGTCGAAAAAGACACGCAGACCCTGGCAACGATTACTCTTCAGAACTATTTCCGTATGTATCATAAATTAGCCGGTATGACAGGAACTGCGGTAACGGAAGCAACGGAATTCTGGGAAATCTACAAACTCGACGTCGTAGCCATTCCGACGAATAAACCTATTGTACGCGATGATTACGAGGACCAGATCTACCGCACCAAACGCGAAAAATACAATGCCGTGATCGACTTGCTTGCCGCGAATCAGAAAGAGGGCAAGCCGACGCTGGTCGGCACGACGTCCGTTGAAGTGTCCGAGACGATCAGCCGCATGCTGACGCGAAAGGGGATCAAGCACGAAGTGCTCAACGCGAAACAAAACCAGCGCGAGGCCGAGATTATTGCCAACGCTGGACGCAAAGGCGCGATTACGATCGCGACCAACATGGCTGGACGCGGCACTGACATTAAGCTGGGTCCCGGCGTCGTTGAATTAGGCGGCTTGCAGATCATGGGCACGGAACGTCACGAATCGCGGCGCATTGACCTTCAGCTGCGCGGACGATCAGGCCGGCAGGGCGATCCCGGCTCGTCGATCTTTTTTATTTCGCTTGAAGACGACCTGATGCGCCTGTTCGGCTCCGACCGGATAGCGAAAATGATGGACAGGCTCGGCGCGAAAGAAGGCGAAGTGTTGTCGCACCGCTGGCTTACCAAGGCCGTCGAACGCTCCCAGAAACGCGTTGAATTCCGCAATTTCAGCATCCGTAAGCGCCTGCTCGAATACGATAACGTTATGAACCAGCAGAGGGAAATCATTTACAGCCGAAGGAAAAGAGCGCTGATGAATGAAAATATCAAAACGGAATTTCTGGACGTACTCGACGAATTTGCAGAAATGATCAAGGACCGCTATACGCGCGGTTCCAATCATCCCGAAGACTGGGATATAGAGGATTTGCAGGGATTTTTACTCAGGTCTTGCGGTATCCATGTGACGAAAGACCAGATCATGAAATGGAACGGCAATGAGTTCAGCGATGAAATGCAGAAACTGCTGAACCAGCGCTATGTTATGCGCGAAGAAGTGTGGACTTCGGAAATGATGCGCCGGATTGAACGGATCGCGATCCTGAAAACGATCGACGAACGCTGGAAAGAGCATTTGCGTGAAATGGAAGAATTCAAAGAAGGCATACACCTCCGCGGTTACGGACAGAAAGACCCGCTGATCGAATATAAAAAAGAGGGCTTCGACATGTTCATGCAGCTCCTTGACCGGATCACATCCGAGATCGTCGAGTTTGTGTTCAAGGTCGAACCGGCGCCGGAGTTAGAACAGCAGATGATCCGTAAGGCGCGGTCAGTCCGTACGCAGCACGCTTCCGCCGAGGGCATGGGCTACGAAGGCGACGCCCAGCCGGATAACGTGAAAGTCAGCAATACGCCCGTCCGCGTGGAAAAACAGGTAGGACGCAATGAACCGTGCCCCTGCGGCAGCGGAAAAAAATTCAAGCATTGCCATGGAAAATAATCAACCCGTGGTTACGACTGAATTATCCGGACTGAAACTTTTCCGCCGCGGAAAAGCGCGGGATGTGTATGATCTGGACCCGTATCTGCATCGCCACCGACCGGATTTCGGCGTTCGATGTAATCATGCCGAATCTGATTCCCGATAAAGGAAAAATACTCACAGCTATATCAGCGTTCTGGTTTGAAAAAACCAAGGCGATCATTTCCAATCATGTTGTTTCAACGGACGTTAAAGAATATCCGGAGCTATGCGAGCCGCACCGCAATACGCTTGCCGAACGGAGCATGCTTGTCAGGAAAACGAAGGCGCTGCCGGTTGAATGCATCGTCCGCGGATATTTGTCCGGCTCGGGTTGGAAGGAATATCAGAAAACGCAATCGGTTTGCGGCATTTCGTTACCGGCGGGACTTAGGGAATCCGACTGTCTTCCCGAACCTATTTTCACGCCATCCACCAAGTCCGAAGCGGGACACGACCAGAATATTACATTTAATGAAGCCGCCAGGATCATCGGTAAAGAAACGGCCGATAAAATCCGTCGGACAAGCATTGCTGTCTATTTATTTGCACGCGATTACGCGCTGACAAAAGGCGTCATCATCGCCGACACGAAAATGGAATTCGGCCTTTTGAACGGCAAACTGATCCTGATCGACGAATTGCTTACGCCGGATTCCTCGCGGTTCTGGCCGGCGGACCAATACGCGCCCGGAAAAAGCCAGCCGAGTTTCGACAAGCAGTACCTGCGTGATTATCTCATATCCATCGATTGGGACAATAACACGCCTTCCCCTGTACTTCCGGATGAGGTCGTTTATAAAACGGGCGAAAAATACCGGCAGGCTCTGAAAATACTTACCGCTTAAAATTTAATTCTTGATTATTTATTGTAATGCATTCGGCTTTTCACCGATCTCCATACCGTCACGCAAATGGTAGTGATCACGATCGGCGTAATGAACAGAAATAAAATACCGCTGTAAAGCGGCAACAGGTCGTGATGCATAGAGTCGAGGATCAGGAAAAGCGTATAGGCAACATAATAACAGAAAAACATCCATCCTTCCCAGCGGGAAATCATATTTCCGGTGAAAAATATCGGCAGGCATGCGATCGTGACGGCCAGCATGAACGGAAAATCAAACGATAGCGCCGCGCGGGATACGGCGATGCCGTCCGGCGCGATAATTGCGGTTAAACCCAGAACCGCCATCAGGTTAAATAAATTACTGCCGATGACGTTCCCGACGGCGATGTCCTTTTCGCCCTTAAACGCGGCTACCACTGATGTGGCGACTTCCGGAAGTGAGGTTCCCGCCGCTATGATCGTCAGGCCTATGATCAGTTCGCTGACGCCTAATTGTTTTGCGATCTGTATGCTTGTCTCCACTAACCAGTTTGATCCGTGTACCAGCAGGCCCAGTCCGATGAGCATAAAGAATAAGCTCAAGAATGCCTTAATAAGCGGTTTCTGATTATCAATAAACCCTTTTTTCCCTGCGGTATCTTCTGGAGCTATATAGTTTTTTTTGCTCTGATAAATCAGATAGGTGGTATAAATAATCAATCCGGTAAATAGAATCAGCCCTTCGAATCGCTCAATGATGCCGTCGATGCTCATGAAAAACGCAATGAAAGTAACGGTTATGAGAATCGGGATGTCGAAACGGATTAACTGCTTCTGCACAACTAGACTGACAATGATGGCCGAGATGCCCAGAATAAAGAGAATGTTAAAGATATTGCTGCCGATCACGTTGCCGACGGCGATATCGGGTTTATTAATCAGCGCCGATTGGATGTTAATGGCCAATTCAGGCGCGCTGGTGCCTAATGCGACGATGGTTAATCCTATGATCAGTGGCGATAATCCGGCGATTTTCGCCAGGATGGAAGATCCGCGAACAAGCAGGTCAGCGCCGATGATTAGCGCGAACAAGCCCAGAATCAGAAATATTATAGTTTCCATCTTTTCACAGCATGTTTATTCAAGAACGGAAAAGCGTACCTCATCGGAGAGATTCTTTCCCTTGAAACGTGTTTCGGCCCTCAATATATATATTCCCGGCTTGAGATTCCACACAGTTTTGAACGGCCACCGTTTTTTGCTGTGGAGTTGGCCGTTGAGATACCATTTGACTTCAGTTATGTCCTCCGGCGCGAAAAGGTTAAAATCAATGGACTGGTATTGCCGCAGGTGGTTCGGGTCGATTCTAAATTCGGCGTCCCGTGCGGGTGAAATGATCTTAAACAGCGGACCGGCTTTTTTTGAAGCCGGATGAAGCGAATCGTCTGGATAAGTCCGTATGGATTTTTCCCGCTGCGAATGCATTTCAGACCATTTTTTGAATACGGGACCGAAAGCGGCGTAACTGACAGAACCTTTTTTATCGTGTACGGAACAATAGATCTTCGGTTCTTTTCCATTTTCAAAATATTCTTTCATGATGTATGGACAACCGTTATGGGGCAAATCGCCTGAGGTTCCGCAAACGGAAATTTCCGTAACCGATGATGGTTTTGGAAAAGGAGACGGCGCTTTTTTCCGGTGCAGCAGAAGCATGATTTCGCGGAATATCGGCCCGGCGCCGGTTACGCCCGAAATCCGTACCATCGGCTGATTGTCAAAATTACCGACCCAAACGGCGACGGTATAATCTCGGGTATAGCCCGCCGTCCAGTTGTCGCGGTAATCCGAAGACGTGCCAGTCTTTACCGCGCAGGGGAAGGGAAGGCTCAGCGGCGAGTCATACCCGAAAGCGGGAGCGCGCGCCGAGGCGTCGGATAAAATGTCTGATACAAAAAAAACTGAGGATTCGGAAAATCGCGTACGGAACTTTCCAAAAGGTGAAACAGTTTCATCATGCGTCAGTTCGACCGGCTGTCCGTAATTAGCCAGAATGGCGTATGCGCGCGCCAGTTCATAGAGGGTTACCTCGCCGTTGCCCAGCGTCAGGCCGTGCCCGTAATGATCGGCTGATTCTGACAGACTGCGGAATCCGCATTCATGGAGTTTTGACAGGAGCCGGTCGACGCCTATGTTCTGCAGTATGCGGACGGCTGGGACGTTGTAAGAGCATGCCAGCGCGACGCGCGCGCGGACAGGCCCGTGAAACTGGTTGTCGTAGTTCACTGGCGTGAACCGGCCGTGTTTGGATTCGATGACCGTTTCAACGTCGGGGATGATCGTGGCAGGCGTATAGCCCCGGTCAAACGCGAGCGCATAGGTAAAAGGTTTCAGAGCCGATCCCGGCTGGCGCCTTGCGAATACCGCGTTGAACTGTCCGTCGCGCATTTCATTAAAATAATCCGCCGATCCGATCATGACCCGAATTTGTCCGGTAGCGTTATCCGCAACAAGTACCGCCGCGTTGGATACGTTTTCCGCTTTAAGTTGTTCCACATGAGCCTGGACGATTTTCTCGCAGGCCAGCTGAAGCGGCAGATCCAGCGATGTTCGCAAATCCGGTTCATGGATCGGCCGCTTCATGATCCAGTCTACGAAATGCGGCGCGCTGAAAGGCGATGTTTTCGGAAATAACAGGATCGGCTCGTGAACCGCGCGGTCATAATCTATGGAATCCATCTGCCGAAACTCCAGCAGTTGACGTAAAATCAATTCCTGCCTTTTTTTGGCTTTCGTAAAATTCCGGTACGGGTTGTATTGCGTGGGCGATTTTGGAAGCGCCATAAGAAAAGCCGATTCCGCCCAGCTCAGTTCGATCGCTGATTTACCGAAATACAACTGAGACGCCGCTTCGATTCCGAACGTCTGGTTGCCGAAAGGAATCCGGTTCAGGTATTGTTCCAAAATTTCATTTTTTTTTATTGTATGTTCCAGCCGGACGGCTTGCCAGTTCTCGATGATTTTATATAAAAAATTTCGCGGATGTCCGTACACATTACGTATCAGCTGTGCGGATATGGTCGAACCTCCGCTGACGGTTTCACCCGCTAGGATATTCTGAATAACGGCTCGTCCCAAAGCCAGAGGATCAATTCCCTTATGAAGATAAAAACGGCGATCTTCAGCGTAAACGGCGGCAATAAGAGCCTTTTCCGATATGTTTTCAAGCGGCGTCCATCGCCCTCTTCCTTGATTGCAGGAGATGATTTCACGCAGCAGATAACCGTTTCGGTCATAAATCCGTATTGATTCTTGGTCCTTATAATTAAAAACCTCGAAAGGCAGGGGATAGATGAATGCGGATAAAAATAAAAACAAGACGAATATAGAATCCTGCTTTTTTAAAACCAACCGGTTCGTAAAATTTAAAAATCGCTTTTTCAAAAAGATGCTTGTCATTTAACCTGTGATTGTATATATTGTCAGGCCGGGAATTTACAACTATTTTTTAAATCCCAAAAGTTTTTTTCCAACCGTTTCAGTTTTGCATTCTAAACAAAAAGAATAACGAAAACAAGTAAGAACACACGAAAAACAATTATTCAGTTGTATTCATACCTAACCTGTACAAGCCAGAAAAAATGATGGTTAAAAAAAAAAGCATATCGTACTCATGACAAAAATATAATTTTTATATTCAAATAATCAAAACGGATAAACTACTATGCAAATAGGTGCGTATTATGTGTTTCTATAACCATTATAGGAAAAATATTATAAACGCGCTATTACTAGAACTAAAATCAGACAAATATTATAACTGATGATGCACTAAATTTACCCACTCAATTGTGAGAATTTTCATATCATCTTAAGAGAAAAATAAATATTAGAAATATAAGCCATGAAAATTAATAAACTTATTTTCTTTGTCATGCCTTTAGTATATGTGTTTTGGAGTTGCAATAACAACGGGAAAAACCATGTTTACTACGGTGAGCCTGTATTTGATGAAGATTATGGTTCTGTACTGTATGCGGATACGAACTGCATATCTCTCAACCAACCCATTACTTATACTACTAAAGTAAAACCTTTGTATAAAGGTAGCGCAAGACTATCTCTTAGTTTAAGTTTGCAAATAGGTACCCCCCTAATCTTTCCGAATTTGGATACTTTGGAAGAACCTTGTTCTCGTTGTTTTCGGGTTTTGAAAAGAATCTATTTCGATAAAGATTCAATTTTCGAACAAAATTTTTCTATTGTGATTTTAGATACCTTACCGCATCAGCTTGCAACCCGTTTTGATATTTATTGTGATTCGATATACGTTCCTGATAGCAACAGGTATTATTATATAGATTCTCCAGAAGTAGATTCGACATACGGCTGGTTAAGTAAGATGGGTTGGGGCCCTCCGGAATCTTTAATTCTTACTCCTTGTTCAAAGTGAATAAATAAACAAGAAAATAAATGTTAAGTGCAATATGAAATCCCTAATTTTTTTAATATTATTGAATTGCTTTTTTGTATTTTCTGTTTATTCTACTGAGGAAGAATGTATAATTGAAGAACCGTGGATAAATCCATTTGAATTACAGGAACTTTCCATTGACGGCGATATAAGTCACGCCGTCATAAATTTTAATGTTAAATTACTTTACGCGGGCAATGTAAGTTTTCAATTACATTCTAATGATGAAAATATTGTATTTGACCGGAATAAAATATATAAGTGTTTTTTAAATGAAAATATGACTTATCAAAAAACATGGAATGTTTCATTCAAACAAGACGGTTATTATCTTTTTGAAATTTTCATAAATTTTATACCAGAAGACACAAATAATACAGAAATTTTTGCGGACTTCAACGGTTTTCCGTTATATGTGGAAGTAAAAAATGGAAATATCGTAAATTATCGTTATGAACCGGATATAAAAAATACTGTTTTGTTAGAATCAAATAAGGGTGAATTGGAGATTAATTCTAAAAAACTAAATTACAGTAAAGAAAATAGTTATTTAATTCTTATAAAAATATCAGGTCGGTTACAATACAGATTTAAACATCCGGAAACAAATTCAGAAATTTATAAAGGCGTACCAAATGTTATGGTATATCTTGATTGGGACAATGATAATGATCCTACTACCGGATATACGCCCTATGGTGGGAATACACAGCATGTCAACTTTGATATTAGTGATGATAATGGTTACTATTACTTTGATTTTATATTTGCTTCAAATAATCCGGCAAATCATCATGCATCAAAAATACGAGTTTATTCAATGTTGGTGAATTCTGCGGCTTTCCATTATATATACGGTAATGGAGCTTATAATACACAATATAAAAACATTGATATTTCAAGCGCAACAACTTCCGTAGCCGCAACTAATGCTAATGTTACTATGATAGTAAGCTGGGAGGAGCCTTAAGAGGATT
>JBBIRG010000023.1:0-398 GCA_037441945.1 Bacteroidota bacterium
GATGTACCGTCAATCAAAACGGCCCTGTTGAATATTGTAAAATCTTTCCCCCAAAAACCGGACGCACAAATCTACGATACCGAAATATTTTCCATACGCCGCTCAACCGAAAAATTGGCTGATTTGTTCAATTTACTCACGAGGTCAATAACCGAATAATACCCCTTGTGGAGACAAATTATTCCGGTATTTTAATTGCCCATTTTTCTTCCAAAAAACTTGAACCGTTTCTTCGTTTTATTTACATTGCGAAAATTATTAACTTGTAAAAGGCGTCCATGAAATCCCAAAACATCATTATCATCGCGTCGCTGATCGTCATCGCAGGCTGCGCGACCTATTCCGAACTCAAACCCAAACCGGATCTGTCCGGACAGGAACGCGGCGATACGGAACTG
>JBBIRG010000023.1:408-4759 GCA_037441945.1 Bacteroidota bacterium
CAGGACGGCCTGATCACCCAGCAGGATAAGAAACATTTCGAGCTGAAACCAAACAATAAATATTTTATCCGTTTTCCGAAGGCGGAGGACCGTCACTTTTACCTGGTGCTTCAGTTCCGGAACAAAGCCGCGGTCATGCAGTCGCTCGCGATGTCTTTCAGCCAGAAGCAGGGCGTCATCGCGGCGGTTCCCGATGAGACGCACATGCCGGATTCCATCAGCGTTTTCGCGGTGGACAGTTCCGCCGCGCAGTATTTCTGGGTTATCGATTCGGTTCTGTCTAAGCATCCGCTGGTCATGACTTACCGTTACGTTCCCGTGTGGAGGTATAAATTCGAAATCAAATCCGCTGAAATGAAATCCTCTCTCGCCGCACACCGTATTGACAGCTCGAATTACCGGAATTTAAACGCGACCTTTCACTTTGAGCAGTATGATTATGACCGTGAAATCAAGCTGATCAAAAAGAATACCGCCGTTCTGGAGGACGTACTCGCGGCGCTGGAAGAAATCAAAAAAACATTTCCAGAGAACATCCTGTCATCCTCGGATCCGGCTTACCTGGACTACCGGCAATTGCGGTTGAATCTGGAAAAGGAAATTAATTTTCAGACCGCTTACCTGAAAGTCGTCGAAACTTTTGCGGCGGAATTCAGGACGCGCGGCGATACTCGGGCTTTTATCGGCGTTCTTCCGAAGATGCTCGCCTTTTTTGCAGATCAGAAATTGTTTGAGGCCAATGTCATCCGGGAAGCGAAAACCATTATCGGCAAACGCCTTAAGGAAATATCCGATTATTATCTTACCTATATCCGGCAGAAAAACAACACGCAACCCATTCCGCTGGAAATCGATCAGGTCGAACAGCTTCATGTGCAGTGCAACGGAAGCGTATCCGACGAATTCAAATCCATTGCCCGGTTCATAAGAACTTATAATGAATATGCCGAACCGCTTCAGGATATTCCGTTTAAGATCGCGAAGATCAAGACGGACGAACAGCAGGGACCGCAGTGGCCTGACGATCTGTTTTACCCGAATCTCGTCGGACAAGTCACGATTTTGAAGAACAAAGTCAGCGCGGTGTCGCCCGTGATCTTCCGGTCGTTCCAGTCGGAACACTGTGTGAATCTTCTGGTAACCGAAACGAACGCCTACCGTAAAACGCTGGAAGACCTCGAAACGCAGTTCACCCGCGCGGGCGGGATCGTGCGGCAGATCAATATCGTCAAGGATCATTCCTCGATCCGCGAAGTGATCCGGATTCTCAAGAAGAACAGGGACCTCGATTTCCTGATGGCGCATTACGCCGACGCGGACGAGCGTTCGCTGATCCAGCAGAAAAACATGATCGAACAAGCTCTTCGCGACAGTAACTGGTCGCTGAGCGAAAACGCGCTCGCCTCGCTCTACGCCGATCAGGAATTTATCAATTACGGCGTCTATAAAGACAGGAAAATGGGCCTGGTCAGAGAGATGGAATCCCGCCTCTACGAGCAGGTCGAACTCATTTCCGTGAAACGGGCAAACGACTTTATTACGGCGAACCTTCTGACAACCGAAGGCATCGACGGATTGTACCAGAGCGACGCGTTTACGCCGGTGCATGATATCCGTTTCAATACGCTAGGCGAGAAGGAAATGGCGCGGCGCAAACAGGCGCTGGTTGCGAAACTGCAGCAAATGAAAATTGAACAATTTCCCGCGTCGGCAATTGAGGCGTTGTACAAGGATTTTACTGCCAATATCGGCGCGAACGGCGTCGCCAAGGCAAGAGCCGTAGCAAAACACGGGTTTTTCTATAAAGGCAAGGACCGTAAAATCCTGAACTTGATCGCCGAATGCGACACCCGCATCGCCAAGTGGATCACCAAAGCGGCGACGTACCGGAAATTCTACGTCCTTCCGATCACCGACAACGCGCGCGGCGAGAACGAATACCTGTTCCGCCTGAACGTCCAGATCGAATCCGACGCGCAGTTCCCCGTGTTTGACGTGAACATCAAACTTCCGGAAGAAGTCGCGCGAACGGCGCAGCGCCAGCAATGGTTCAAGGAAATCACAATCAACAAGCGCCCGATTAAAAACGAAGGACGCTTTACCATTTCTTCTCCAACTGCCGAAAGCGGCTACGAATCGGTCATCACGCCCGTCCAGATGAACAAGGGACAGGACAACATTCTTGAAGTACGCTTCAATCACGCATCGTTCAAGGTATTTGAAATAAGCGTGATGGCGCAGAAACCGCTCATTAAAAAGAACTGACGAGGACACCCATGAACCGGAAAAAAGTCACGATCATTGGATCGGCGGTGATTGTCATCGCCGTTCTGGCGTACCTGCTCTGGCCGCTTCCCCGGCTGAAGGATACGATCGCCATTCCTTACCTGGCGCATCAGCCGCCTTATCTTGATCCGCATTTGCCCTCCAGCGACCCGCTTTCCGACAAACTCGACGAAGTCGTGTTCGACGGGCTGTTCAACATTTCCGCTAATCCCAGCGGCGTCTTTTACGAGGACGGGCTCGGCGAACTCTACGATTCTATCGATGCGAAGGGTGTCGTAACCGTACGATTGAAAACTAAACGGTTATGGCACGATTCCTGGACGGTAAAAACGGACGATGAAAAAGTTTCCATTGCTGCCGGAGCGCCGCATGAATTTTCAGCCAAGGACATTGAATACACGCTACGCCGCATCGAACAACTCGGCAGTTTATCGCCCGATTACATCATGCTCTCACAGGCGCTGGAGCGTTTCGAGTTCACCGGTCCGGACGAAGAGAACCGGATTCGGTTCCGTTTCCGCAAAGACCGTGTCTGGACGGACAACGACATCAAGGAGGTGCTGGGATTTAAGATCATACCATCGGGTCAGGTACAGTCCGGCCGTCAGCTCACCGTGGGTACAGGGCCGTACATGCTGGTTCCGTCGTATGAACGGATCATCCGCTTCCATAAAACGCCGGCCAGCGCCGCCGTTATCAGTAAAATCCACCTGATCCCCTTCGTTGACAACAGCACCTATCCGACCGAACTGCGGCGCGGAAAAATCAACACGCTGCTTGATTCCCCTTTCGGCAGCGCTTCGCTGATTCTCGATGAACCGGAGAAATTTTTCTACAAACCCAACGTCAGCACCACGTTCTTCGCGGCGTTCTTTAATGTACAGCGGCTGAACCGCGACCAGCGGAAAGCGCTCCGCGCGCTGTTGAATCCCGCGGTCATCATGAACCGCTTCTACAAAACCGGATCAAAACAGCAAAGAGACATTGTCGATTACAAGGGAAATAAAAATCAGTTTACTGATCTTCTGAATTACAGCGTCATGCCTTCATCCACGTATTACGTGGACGAAAAAATCGTTACGGTCGATAAAACCGAAACCGCGGTCAACTGGAGCCAGATTCCGGACACCGTGCGCGTGCGGGTTTGCGTGGATTTCGGGTTCCGTGAAGAACTGCTGGAGCTGGCTGAAATACTAAAAGACGAAACGTTGTTCAAAAAGAGACTGCAGGTGCTTGCCGTAGGCAATGACGATATCAAAGCCGGACGGTACGACGTTTTTCTGACGGCTGTTCCCGGATACCGGAGCAATTTCATGTTCGATTTTTACCAGGTATTTCTCCGCGAGCCGGATTTATCCATCACCAAAATCAACCTGGATACGGAAACCGGATCCGACGGTAAGCGCAAAGTTTCCGACCGCTCGCTGTCATCGGGGGGAAATTTATTCAGGATGGACATTGAAACAAATCGCTCGGAAGGAAGCGATTTCCGGAAACTGCTGGATGCTGTTTACGGATTCATGTCCACCCGGGAGATCGGCGACCGCCAGTATTACACGCAGATGATTCACGAACAGGAACGCGAGCTT
The DNA here is from genome assembly GCA_037441945.1 of Bacteroidota bacterium. Lineage (GTDB taxonomy): Bacteria > CLD3 > CLD3 > SB21 > JBBIRG01 > JBBIRG01. The sequence goes on from JBBIRG010000023.1 coordinate 4,284, forward strand.
GCTCTCGGCGCGTGGCTTTTTTCCATGCCGTCGCTGTCGTATTTCAGTTCGCAATTTGACGAATCGAGTATACAGCTGTACGGAACCGCGTCTCAGCTTTCGACCGTTGAAAAATGGCTGGAACGGAAAGAAAAATAGCGTTTCTAATGCATAGAACACGGATTGCACGGATCAACACGGATTTGCACGGATAAATACGAAAGGAAGTCATAATACACGGGTGACACGAATAAACACAGATTTTCACAGATAAAAAAAAACATTAGATTTCACCTGTGGTTATCCGTCCAATCCGTGAAAATCAGCGCTCAGTTTTTAATAACGCGGATGAGTAAAAAAATATATTTTATGCGCATAAAAATTCTTTATTTTTTTTTTCTACTTTTTAATACAGCTCTTCTCGCCCAGGATCCGGTTCATGATTTCCTCGATAAAATCCAATACAACCTTTGGTACTCCGGTGTGATAGCCAGCTA
>JBBIRG010000023.1:4805-13755 GCA_037441945.1 Bacteroidota bacterium
GATCACTGGTCATTCCGCTGCAACGAAATCGAACCGATTGTCCGGGGTAAGATACTGCTTTCCGTTCAAAAACACACATTCAGCGAACGCGACCTTCCTGAACACATAATCGGTCATCTGAAAGAATTCAGCCGCCGCAGCGCTTTCTCGGATTACAGGCAAATATTTGATTCGACCGGAAAAAAAGACAAGGACCGTTGGATTCTTGACCGCTATGTTGAGAAGGAATACAACGACATGACAAAAGAATGGGCCGATCAATTAAGCCATGATACATCGCTGACGGAATTCGAACGGGCATTCTGCGGATTTTATGCGCACCGGTATGACGACCTTGCCCGGCCTTTATCAATGGGCATGTTCAAAGGGACCAGGCTGGACGAACAGTGGAACCGCCCCCAAAAAAAATCATACGGTACCGGAGGCGCTGAATTTTCCCTGATGCACGGGTTCGGCGAAAAACATTTGGTCATGCCTCGTATTGCCATTGGCGGGTATGCGGGTTATACTCATTCGCAATTATCTGTTGGCGGCTCAATGCATTTACTGCTGGCTCTTCCTCTTCACGAAATCAGCGCCCGTAACGGTCTGGGAAACATTGTTACTTCCAATGGTTTCTGGGGATTCCGCGCCAACATCGAAACCGGATTGAAAATCATGTCTTACCGAAAGGAACAAATTCACCTGAACGGCGGAATCGGATATGAGTTTCTGAACGACGATTTCGGGTATTTATTTCTTTTAATCATTCAAGGGATGCTGACACCGGATGATGATGATGATGACTGGGACGACGACGATGATGCTATTGAAATTTCGCCAGAAAGCATATCGCTGAATAATTTTTATCCTTTTGTCGGAATCGAATGGCGGAGGTACCACAGTTTCATGAAAGACCGGTACACATCCTATCATCTTCGTTTCAGCGCGGGACATATCAATACCGGCGGTGGGACAAAATTTAAGCGGGGCATGATCTCATTTCATGTCCGTTGGGCTTCGCATTAAAAATGACCTGAGCCGGTATCGTACTTTAAAATGCTTTACGGTGATATACGTAAACGCTGATAAACAGCTTACGCTTCCCGTCTGATGTTCGCGCCCAGGGCGTTGAGCCGCTGATCGATATGCTGGTAGCCGCGGTCGAGCTGGCGGATGTTCTGGATGGTTGAGGTTCCTTCCGCGCAGAGCGACGCGATCAGCAGGGCCATGCCGGCGCGGATGTCGGGGCTGGTGATGAGTTCGCCGTGAAGCGGCGTCGGTCCGTTGATGACGGCGCGGTGGGGATCGCAGAGCACGATACGCGCGCCCATCGTGATCAGCTCGTCCACGAAGAACAGGCGGCTCTCGAACATTTTTTCGAAGATCAGCGCGAGGCCTTTGCACTGCGTCGCGGTAACGACCATGATGCTGGTCAGGTCGGCGGGAAATCCGGGCCAGGGCGCGTCATCAATTTTCGGAATGGCGCCGTTCATATCGTTCGCGATCTCCAAAGGCTGGCCGGCGGCAACGAATATATCTTCGCCGCGAACCTCCGGAAAAATACCCAGCTTATTGAAAGCCAGCAGGATCATGCGCAGGTTTTTCGGATGCGCATTTGGAATCAGGATTTCGCTTTTCGTCGCGGCGGCCAGGCCGATGATGCTGCCGATTTCGATATGGTCGTTCATGACGGTATGCTCGCATCCGTGCAGTTCTTTCACGCCTTCGATCGTCAGGATATTGCTGCCGATGCCGCTGATTTTCGCGCCCATTTTGTTGAGCATGTTGCACAGCCCCTGCACGTGCGGTTCGCAGGCGGCGTGTCCCAAAACAGTCGTGCCCTCGGCCAGGACGGCCGCCAGGACGGCGTTCTCCGTCGCCATCACGCTGGCCTCATCGAGGAATATGTCGCTGCCTTTCAGGGCGGGTGCGTTCATGCAGTAAAATTGCCTGTCCTGCCGGATGCTCACGCCGAGCTGTTCCAGCGTGGTGATATGCGTATCGAGCCGGCGCCTCCCGATTTTGTCGCCGCCCGGCGATGGCAGGCAAATTTTCCCGTGCCGCGCGAGCATGGAACCGGCAAACAAAAAGGATCCGCGGATAGACGACGCCAGCGCCGGATCGGGCGTGTCGGTCGCGATTTGCTTCGCATGAACCGTCCATTCATTCGTTCCGGTTGGTTTTACATCCGCGCCAAGCGCCGAAGCAATCTCCAGCATTTTTCGGGCGTCGCTGACCTCGGGAATGTTTTTCAGAACCACCGGTTCGGAAGTCAGCATCGTCGCCGCGATGACGGGCAGGGCTTCGTTTTTATTCCCGGCCGGTACGAACGTTCCTTTTAATGAATGTCCCCCTTCGACAATAAATTTTTCCATGCGGTTGATTCCTTCTAAAAGATTATATTTTTCAACGGATCAGCGATTTCCAAAAATATTTTTATCGGTTTCCGTGTTGCATTCCGCGGTATGCAACACGATTATTTTGTATTATCCTCCGCGTGGAATCCGTCCACGATCCCAACGATCACAGCCTGGACCGGATTCTGGGGATTGCCCAGAATTTTTCTCGCCGATCCGCCTTCGCGCATGACGATCACCAGATCATGGATACCGGCATTCACTTTATCAACGGCAAGCATGTCGTTCCCGACGGGATTCCGGTTGAGATCCACGGGCTGAACAATCAGTATTTTATATCCTTCGATATGCTGGTTTTTATGAGTCGAAACGACGGAACCGGTGACACGGCATAGTTGCATAAAAATCGCTTTACTTTACAGGTCTCATATTTGGTCTTTCACAATAAGAAAAACCTTGTGCCTCGTGGCCATATGTTATGGGGAAAGATAATAAATATTTCCTCAAAACATCAAGCGCGAACTGAGTCGTGCGTTCTTTAATCGAAAAACGGTCGAGCGGAACGAGGAGATTAAACGGCTGATGGACGGAAGTTTGTCCCTCCGTAGAAAAACCAATATAAACCAGTCCGATGGGTTTTTCGTCCGTTCCTCCGTCCGGCCCGGCAATTCCGGTTACCGAAATGCCGATATCTGTACCGGCGTTTTTTCGGATTCCTTCAGCCATAGCCACGGCGACTTCGGCGCTGACGGCTCCGTGGCGGCGGATCAGTTCTTCCGGCGCTCCGCAAAGCGCCGTTTTCGATTCGTTGCTGTACGTTACCGCGCCGTACATAAAATAACGGGAACTTCCGGGGACATTCGTCAGACGATTGGCGAGAAGTCCGCCCGTACAGGATTCGGCGACGGCAATTGTCTTCCGAGTTTCAAACAACAGCCGCGCCGCGGCGTCCTCCATGCGTTCATCGTCGAGGCCGTAAACGGCGTTGTGGAATTCTGCGTTGATCCGATCCTGCCAGCGGATCATGGGTTCTTCGAATTCGTCGTGCGCGGAAGGCCTTTTCTTCATCGTCAGGCGGATATCCACACCGCGCGTGATTTTCGGCAGGAATGCTACGTCAAAAAGATCGTTATATTCGTCAATCAGGTCTTTCGTTTTTTCGTACAATACGGATTCGGGCACATTCGCGGTCCGGATTGTACGGAACATGGTAACGGCCGTCAGATTCCAGTCGCGGATCCACGGTACGACATGCAGATCAAAAAGAGCCTCCATTTCGCGCGGAATTCCCTGAAGGGCAAATACTTCGGACTGATAACGCCGGAAACGGATGCCCGGCGCGGTTCCAACAGGATTGCTCATGTATCCAGCTCCTTTCGGAATCATTGCCTGTATATGATTCGATTCGCTCATCGGCCGGTTGATTCGTCGGTACATATCCATAATTTCAATCAGCGCCCGGTCGTCACATTCCAGCGGAGTCTCAAGCAGCTGCGCAATCGCATGGCGCGTCTTGTCGTCGTGCGTCGGGCCAAGCCCGCCGCAGCAGATCACTAGATCCGATTGTTTACAGGCCGATTCTAATGCGGCGGCAATCGCATCCGTTGAATCGCCGACCTTGGTAATCCGGCGGACGGTGATCCCGAATTCTGTAAGCCGCCGCGATAAAAAAACTGAATTGGTATCATGGATGATACCTAGGAGAATTTCGTCGCCGATGATGACAATATCCGCGTTCACAGATTCGCTATCATTTCGGATTGGGTGAAAAAAAAGCCGATTTCGATCGCGGCGTTTTCATCCGAGTCAGAGCCGTGAACGGCGTTCATTTGCTTGCTGGTAGCAAAATCCCTGCGGATGGTTCCGGCTTCGGCTTCGCCGGGATCGGTTGCGCCGATCAGTTTCCGGAAATCCTTCACCGCGTTTTCTTTTTCCAGCACAAGCGGTATGCACGGTCCGGAACTCATGAATAAAGTCAGACCTTCATAAAACGGTTTGCCCCGGTGCACTTCATAAAATCCTTCCGCCTGCGCCTTCGTCATGCGTATCATTCGCATGTCGATGATTTTATAGCCGGCCTTGATAATGAGGTCGATCACCAATCCCTGGTGGCCGTTTTTAAGACAGTCGGGCTTCAGTATCGCGAGGGTATGATGGTGCATGGTTTCTCCCGTTGGTTCATGGTTTCGGTTGTTATTTATTTCCTTGCAATAACATGTAGTTTTATTTAACTTGTATATCTTAATATAAGGCAATATGTTTTTTTTAACAAATAATATTTAATGTATTTAATTTATAATTGGACAGAATGAATGCAATAATTGAATCATCCGCTCAAGATTATAAGGTCGTTATCATCAATATCGAAAAGCCATTGCGTCACTCAGATATATCAATTATTAAAAATATTTTTGATCAATTCTCTCCGAATGACATCGCTTATGATATTTCTTTAAATGACTTTACATTATATCTAAATTGTATCGATTTTGAATATTTGAAAGATATTGTCTCCCAATTCAAAAATAAAGAAAATGGTAAGGAACTAAATCCGATTTTCGATGAAATTATTTATGAAATCGAATCAATAAAAAGTTATGGTTTAAAAGACAAAAAAAGGTTATACGTTAATTACGACCAGGAAAGAAAAGTTAAAGGAAGAAAAGAAAAGGTGACCGGACGCAATCAATATTATTACGCGAAAGATCATTCATTTATCGAACAGAATTCGCAATTTCCGGAACAGTATAAAAATAAAATAATCACCAGCGACAGCCACTTTATTTTGAAGCAATTGCCTGATAATTGCGTCGATTTAATTTTTACTTCTCCGCCTTATAACTTTGGACTGGAATATGAATCGAACGGCGACGCCCATCAGTGGGAAAAATATTTTGATCAACTATTTCTTATTTTTGAAGAATGCGTACGTATCCTTAAATTCGGCGGACGAATTGTCGTCAACATTCAACCTCTATTTTCTGATTATATTCCAAGCCATCATATCATTAGCCGGTTTTTCATGGATAAAAAAATGCTTTGGAAAGGTGAAATACTTTGGGAAAAAAACAATTATAATTGCAAATACACCGCTTGGGGCAGTTGGAAAAGTCCAAGCAATCCCTATTTGAAATATACATGGGAATTTCTTGAAATTTTCTCAAAGGGTTCATTAAAAAAAGAAGGACACCGTGATCAGATTGATATCACTGCGGATGAATTTAAAAAGTGGGTTGTCGCAAAATGGTCAATTGCGCCCGAACGTAATATGAAGAATTATGATCATCCGGCTATGTTTCCTGAAGAACTAGCTCGTCGAGTAATAAAGTTGTTTAGTTATAAAAACGATGTAGTGCTTGATCCGTTTAACGGTGTTGGAACGACAACATATATAGCAAAAATCACTAACCGAAGATTTTGTGGAATCGATATTTCACAGGAATATTGCGAGAAAGCACAACAAAGAATAAATGAGATATTATTATGACGAAACAGGAAGCTATACGAATCCTGGATGAACTTGAAAATGAATGCGTTCATGGCAAAAATATTCTGGCTAAATTGAAAAACAATTTTGGTGAACAGAATGCATTTGAATCTGAATTAGAGATGAATCGTTTTATCGATGAATATATCATTTTCAGAAAAAATATTCTGCGAAACCTGCCCGAAGAAACAAATAACATTGATGCTATTACATCCGAATTAAATAGTTATAAAAATTTTGTAAAGTCGGAAAGCCACTTTAGTTCGCAATCGAAATATGAATCAACTATACTGGAAGAATTTATTTATTATCTTTTTAAAGATGTGGTTAATAATCAAAAAATAAAATACGGTTCAGTGAACGCCTATTGTAATTTATTTTTTTGCCCCAGAGATCTGCAAAGTTTTATCAATGATCCTTCGATTCAAATAAACACAAAAGATCAGGATTTTTCAATTTTTCGGAGATTAAAAGTTAATATTGATAACAAAGAATATTCTATTGATGTTCCGATTATTGCCATTGAGTGTAAAACATATCTTGATAAAACTATGCTTGAAGGAAGTATATCAACAGCCGAAAAAATAAAATCAGGTAATCCGCATGCAAAATATTTCATCTTAACAGAAACTTACGAGGTCGACTATATTGTAGATATTACATTTTCTAGAATTGATCAAATTTACGTTCTTAGAAAACAAAAGAGAAGAAATCAGCTCCTTAATCCCATTTACTCCGACGTGATACTAAAATTGTACAAAGAAATAAAAAGTTATTTAAGTGGAAATTGGAGTGACATAGAAAGTAATATCATACAAAATGGAATTGTCCGATAACATTAGAATTATTATGATAATGCACATCTAAACCAAATATATGTTATTCAGTCTAACTTTTGTTTACCCAAAATGAAAGTCTCTTCATGAACAAATTCATTCAAACCGGATTGCTTTTATTTCTTTATTGTATGTTTACCATTCAAATGGTATACTCTCAGCAGGAACAAAAATGGTTCGGCCAGAACAAGGTAAAGTACCGGGATTATAACTGGAATTTCATCCAGTCCGAGCATTTCGATATTTATTTCTATAAAGGAGGCGACCGCATCGCCCGCTTTACCGCCGAAATCGCCGAAAACTCACTGAAAGCCATTGTCCCGGATTTCCGCGATTACGAAATCCAAAACCGTATCTCTATTATCCTTTTCAATTCGCACAACCAGTTTCAACAGAACAATGTGATCGACGAATACATGCCCGAAGGCGTTGGGGGCGTGACGGAATTATTCAAGAACCGGATCGTCGTTCCTTACGAAGGTTCATACGAACAGTTCCGCCATGTGATCCACCATGAACTGACACACGGCGTGATGAACGATTTCATGTACGGCGGTTCCGTGCAGTCGCTGATTACCGGGCGCATCCGCATCCAGATTCCGCTGTGGTTCGCCGAAGGATACGCGGAATATTCCTCGCGGCATCATCATTTCCATACGCAGTCCGACATGTTTGTCCGCGATGCGGTGATTGAAGGGTACCTGCCGAAGCTCGACCAAATTGAAGGGTACGCCGCCTATACGGTTGGGCCGACGGTTTTCCGGTATATCGAAGAACGCTACGGCAAGGAAAAAGTCGCCGAGTTCATTACGAAACTCCGCATCTCCGGAACGGTTAATTCGACGATTGAATCGACTTTCGGCATGAAGGTGGAGGAATTTTCCGATAAATGGGCTCTTCATCAGCGGAAAATTTATTACCCGGATATCGCCTCAATGCTTTCGGTCAAAGAATTTGCCAAACAACTGACCAAGCATGATATTGACAAGCATTTCTACAATTATACGCCGACGATTTCGCCAAACGGCGACGTGATCGCTTATTTATCCGACCGCGACGGATACGCCGACATTTACCTGATGTCGGCGACGGACGGTAAGATCATCCGGAAACTTGTTTCCGGCGAAAAAACGCCGGATTTGGAAGAGCTGCATTGGCTGAGCCCCGGCATGAGCTGGAGCCCGGACGGAAAGAAAATCGTCATCGCCGCCAAAGCCAGCGACAACGACGCGCTGATGGTCATCGACGTTCAGACTGGAAAAATTGACAAATATAAATGGGACGACCTCGAAGGCGTATTCGGCGGATCGTTCAGCCAGGACGGAAAGCGGATCGCGTTCAGCGGAATCCGTTACGGTCAAAGCGATATTTATGCGTATAATCTCGAAACAAAAGAACGCGTGAAAGTCACCGACGATATTTTCAGCGATTCCAAACCGGCGTTCAGTCCCGACGGAATGAAAATCGCCTTTGTCTCCGACCGCGGCGCCTCCGAAACAACGAAAGAACGCGTGAAGAAAGCCGATTACGATTATTCGCATACCGATATTTATATTGTCAATGCGGACGGTTCTGGGCTCGAACGTATCACCACCGATCCGATGAACGACGACTGGCCCCAGTGGTCATGGGATCAGAGCAAGCTGATCTTTACGTCCGACCGAAACGGCGTCAGCAACCTGTATATCGCCGACCTGGAGAAGCGCGAAAACTACGCCATCACGAACAATCTCAGCGGAATCTTCCAGCCGTCGGTCAGCAAAGACGGCATGATGGTTTCCTTCACGGCATTCAACAAGGCCGGTTTCGACGTATTCACAATGAAACGACCGTTTGAGCAAAAACCGATTGACCTGCCGATGACCGTCTCGATGAAAAAATTCCGGAAGGAAATGGACATCAGCGAATCAATGACGGATATTTACACAGTCCCCTCGGATTCGGCCTCTGAGGGAATTGCCGGAGGCATCAAATTTACCGGCGGCGACACGGTTAAAGTTGATTCGGCGAAAATCAGACCAAAAGCGGAGCTGTCATTCCGTAATTATATATTCGCCGACTACGGAAAAGATACCGGCCGGACCAAGGACGAACCGGAACCCGTGAAGCTAACGAAAGAGCGATACCTGACCGCCGACGGCGATTACCGTATCCGTAAATACAAAGTCAAGTTCACGCCGGATATTTTTTACGGCGCGGCCGGTTTCAACACGCTGACGGGTTTTGAAGGAACGACGCAGCTCGCGTTCAGCGACATCCTGGGAAATCACCGGTTGCTTTTCGGCACC
>JBBIRG010000024.1:0-8133 GCA_037441945.1 Bacteroidota bacterium
GAGCAGGATGAATGCGCCGACGATCCCGATCTGGATGAACGGCAGCCACTCGATCTCCTTGATAATACGCGTATCGGTATCGTAATGAATGTAGCCGAGCACCGTATTTTCATAGAGAATCGGTATCGGTTCGTTGTCCGCGTCCATTCCGGCAAGGATGGCGCGGATCTGTTCGATATGATGCGGACGGTTGCTGTCGCTGGGAATGTCTGGAATGTTGCGCCACGACGAGGGCTCGCCGTAGGGATCGGTATTGATGATCGGAAAATCGATGCGCCGGATGATCTCGTCAAACACAAAGCTGTATTCCGTGTTTTCGTCTTCCATGCCGATGCGCGCGATCATTTGCGTGTAAATTTTTACGATATGCCGCGAATCTTCCCGCAGGCGCTCAACAATGAACTGCGTGTACATCACAAAACCGAAAACGATCAGAACGGCGAGTATGAACAGCCCGCTCTTTATGTTCACCGTCCGCTGATAGGGATTTTTTACGGGGATTTTCTTTGTCTGGGTTGTTGTTGTTGGCTGCATGTTCAGTTTTAAAGGGTCAGGGTTGTCGCGATCTTTTTCAAATTACTAATCTTTCATTATTAACTATACATCAAAATTTCTGAGACGCTAATTTTGAAGGTTTTTTGCTCTTTCTTACCAAAATACATATCACTTCCAGTATGCTGATCCGATACCGTCGGGACACTCGAACCGGCTTGTTAATTTGTCATGACTATTATGAAACTTTTGACATGAATCTTTACCGTCATCTTCGGGTATTGCGATTTCCTTTATTGTAAACTTTTTTAGCCGCTCACAGCTTCAAGAAAATGTGAATTTTGTGAATCTGAGGCAATATTTCTATTGGTGCGAAATGTAATCGAATCCGTTATGACAGGCAACTTATTTATTTCTGGCCTGCTGTTTTATTTGCCGTCACATTCCGTTTGGTGAAAAAATCCTGTTTCGGCTCTTTGGCTTCGCGCTGGCTTCGGTTGTCAACCCGCCGGCTTCTTCTTCCGGCAGATCACGACCGCGTTGGATATGTTTCTTTCGACGCCGCCCTCCGCAGGCAGGTTCACGGTCGTAGGGCCGATCATCATCGCCGAAGATCCGCCTCCGTCGAGATTGAGCGCTGACGAGCAGCCGATCCGGATCATAAAATCGGACAGTTCCTCGAGGCTCAGCCCGCGGTTGCCCGTTTGGTCTCCCTCGGCACAGACAAAAAAGATTTTTCTTTTATCTGCTGAAATGCCTGCCGCCGATCGGGCATACCGGTCGCGCACAAACCCGAAGAGCGGAGCCGGCGACTTGCGGATCATATTCTGTCCGTCCCGCGCCAGAAGCGGATACCCGCCTATCAGGGTCTGAATCCTTCCGCGGTCGGGCCGGCTGCGTATCAGCAGGCTGACCCGCTGCTCATTCTTTAACCTGCGCAGAATCGGACGCATCGCCATACCGTGCGTAGAAATAACCAGCGTTGAATCGGTTATCGCATTATCGCCGTTGACCGTATCGCTTCCCAGAACAATCGAATGGACGGTTTCACCGACGATAAATGACGGCGCCCGGAGAATTAATTCATCCCCGAAACGGTTCGTCCCTGTTTTTACTCCGTAATAGGAATTGTACATCACAGTTTCGCCTTCGAGCCGCGGACGGTTAATACCCTGTATGTTCAGCGTATCTTTACCGGCGATCAATAAACCCTCAAACCGAAGCGCTTCGATAAACGGTTCCCGTTCCGCGGTAATGCCGAATGCCAGCCAGGACTCCGCCGCGTCTTTGAGAATTATTCCGTTCTGCACCTGCGCGCCGGAAGGGATACCTTCTTTGGAATAAAAATCGCCGTTGACCGCCGCGACCGGTTCCAGCGTATCGGGCAATTGGGACAGGATTGCGCTCAGTGGACGCGTATCGCGCAAATGACGACCCGCTTTTACCGAATGCACCGATATATCCGGGCGTCCAATTTCCAGTTCAAGAACGTGTATTCGGTTCAGTGACGCCGGCAACTGATACGCCTTGTAATGAACAGCATCGGCGACCTGTTCGCGCTTTTTTAAATCATTCCGCCGGCATGCCGTCGTCAGCATAAAATCGGCCGCTAACAGAATCAGAAAATATAAAATTATCCGTAATCCTTTTCTGCTGATACTCATACTGCAATGTCGGCATTAATCGGTTGATTATCAAGAATTTTCCCGCGTTCTTTCTCATTCGCATTCTCATTCTTAACATCCTTCTTTATAAACGTAACAACGGTTTTACGTTCAAATTTAATCAGGCGATTGAACGAGAATGGAAATATATGAATTTTAAAAAAAGAATAAATTAATTGAAAAAAATTATTCTTATCTTTAAATTATTTTTCAGTCATCTTCAATGAACGAGCATAACTCAAGAAAAGATTAAAAAAATGGACATGACCTGGATCGGAATGACCGCCGGAACGCTGACTACAGCCGGCTTTGTGCCGCAAATCATCAAAAGCATCCGAACAAAAAAAACGGAAGATGTTTCCGTTTTTCAGCCGCTGGTCCTGCTTACGGGCATGGCTTTCTGGATAGGATACGGCGTCATCCTGTCCGACCCGGCCATCATACTCGCCAACGGGATTTCGTTCATCCTGAATGTCTGGCTGATCATTTTAAAAATCATTTATCAATATAAACCCATTTAGGGGGAGATTTTCATGAATCGAAAATTACTGGTAATTTTTGCGGCAATGGCTGCCGCGCTGACGATAATGGGTTTCTGGCTTGTGTCCCCGAAAACCGTCACCGGCGAAATCAACCCGCACTCGTCCGGTTTGGGCGTTCAGTCGGGCGAAGTGACCGTTGTTTCGGCCGCTCCGAAGGGTCTGATCGAGGATGTCGACGAGTTCTATTCCGTCGTGGTAATATTCAACCAGCCCATGGTGGCTCTGCAGGCCTTGCCGGAAGGCGACGGAACCGGCCCGCTTACGATCAGTCCAGCCGTTAAGGGCAAATACCGCTGGCAGGGAACAAATACGCTTGTATTTACTCCGTCCGAACGGCTTCCGATGGCTTCCCGGTTCAGCGTAACCATACCCGCAGGATTGAAATCCGTTTCCGGGGCGACTCTGACAAGACCCTATCAATGGACTTTTGAAACCCAGCGCCCGAAACTCATCAAATCTTCCGTCGATGACAAAGCCTACGGCATCAGCGTAACGCCGGTGATGTATTTTTTGTTTAATCAAACGGTGTCGCTGCCGGATCTTCGTAACCGAATTAAAATGACCGAAAACGCAACTGGACGGCCGGTTTCCCTTACAGTCACGCTCGCCGATTCAAACGACGTCAAAGATTACTTGGCGAAATATTACGATTATTATTTCTATGAATACAGCACCGGCGACAAAAAAGACCGCTATCAAAACCAAATTTACAAAGTCAGGCCGGTTTCCCCACTGACCCGTTCAACCGGATATACAATGGAGATCATGTCCGGTTTAAAAGGACTGGAAGGCGATCTGGGAACGCTTGATCCGACGCGGGTCACTTTTACAACCCATGATCTGTTATCCGTTGCGGCTTTCAACGAACCGCTGTATCCAGGTAGTTATTTATCGTTTGAATTTTCCACGCGCGTGGAGGCCGACGAATTGCAGAAAAAAATTTCGATTTCTCCAGCAGCGGAAATCCGGTATATTTATAATTCCTACTGGGATAATCCGAACACGGTGAAAATCCTGTATGACCTAAAAGCGCAGACTAAATATACGATCCGGATCGATAAGTCGCTGACGGACGAATTTGACCAGAAGCTGGGAAGCGTGTACCAAAGAGAGTTCAGAACCGGCGATTACGAACCGGCAGTAACGTTCCTCAGCGGCGCGCATGTCGTCGAATCAAATCTCGGCCATTTTTTTTACGCGTATGCGCTGAATCCCCTCAACGTGGGTCTTAAGATGGCGAACCTCGACCAAAGCGCCCTGATAAAGCTCATCAACAGCGACTGGACGTGGTCGGAATCGCTGGATTTCATGAGTTGGGATTTCACGTGGAACGGCGTACCGAAAACTACGGCAAACCAGATCCAGCGCGTGCCCATTGATCTCAACCGGGCGCTGAAGCAAAATAAAAGCGGCGTGGTTCTTGTAGAAATGAAACACTATCCGTGGATGTATCCCCAGCGCGCGCTGATCCAGGTAACCGACATGAGCGTGACAGCAAAATTTTCCAGACTAAATAACCTCATACATGTCACCTCGCTGAAAGATGCATTGCCGGTCGCCGGCGCGTTCATTGAAATCCGCGATAATCAGGGACTCGTTAAATGGCAGGGACAGACCGACGCGGGCGGATTCGCGAAAACGCCCGGCTGGGAATCGCTCGGTATCCGGCCTACCAGTGATTATGAAGAACCCATGCAGTGGGTCTTCGTTAAAAAGGGAGACCAGATCGCCTACGCGTATTCCGGGGAAACCATCAGCCTCTGGCGCTTCAATGTCAACTACAGCTGGAGCTCGCGCCAAACAGATGAAGTCGTATGTCACCTGTTCACCAACCAGGGCATTTACCGCCCGGGCGACAAAGTCCACATCAAAGGCATCACGCGTACGCTGACCAACGACCAGTGGACGCTCAACACAAAACAGGCCATCCAGCTGGAAATCAAAAATCCCGATTACGAAACCGTGCTTACCAAGCAGCTGACGCCCAACCGTTTCGGCGGGATCACACTGGATTACACGGTCACCGATGATTCGCCGCTCGGGTATTTCACGATATCCGCCACAGCCGGCGGAGTGAACATCGGCTCGGAAAGCTTCCAGGTGCAGGAATTCAAGCCGGTGGAAACCGAAGTGACCGTACAGGCGGATAAACGTTCCTACGTCTGGGGCGATCAATTGAAAGCGACGTTCGACGCTCATTATTTATTCGGCGCGCCGATGAGCAACAACGACATCGAATACAGCGTGACGCGGAATTTCCTGGATTTTCAGCCCTCCGGATTTGACGGTTATTATTTCGGCACGCTCAACGAAGAAGATTATTATTACAGCGGCTACGGCTACCACGGCTATTCTACCGTGTTGATCCGCAAATCGGACAAAGTCAACGCCCGCGGACTGCTCGATTTCAGCCTCAATCTGTCCAATGACGGTCATGCGGAATCCTCGCAGTTAGTCATCGAAGGAACCGTGCAGGACAAGAACCGGCAGCTCGTCAGCGGAAGAACCAGCGTCATCGTCCACGCCGGACAGTATTACATCGGACTCAAGCCGGCCACAACATTCCACACGCAGAAGTCGCCGCTTACGCTGAATGTCCTGCCCGCGAAACCGGACGGCAAAAAGGTAAGCGGACGGAAAGTCATTGTTGAATTAGTTAAACGGGAATGGATCTCCGCGCGCCAGAAAACCGAGGATGGATCTTACGAATGGACCACCTCATCCCGCGACACTGTGGAATTCCGGCAAACCGTTTCCACAACGGATGAAGAGGTTTCTGTCAGCTTAAATCCCCGGACCACCGGTTACTACCTGATCAAGGCCTCCTCCGCCGATGATAAGGGAAACACCGTTCGCTCAACCTGCTTTGTTTACGTCGCCGGAACCCAATACGCCGGATGGAAAATGTATAACGAGGACGTCATTGACATTTACCCAAACAAAAAAAATTACAATCCCGGCGACAAGGCAAAAATCTTGATCAAATCGCCCTATGCGCAGTCGCGCGCGCTGATCACCGTCGAACGCGAAGGAATCCTGTACCACAAAACCGAAACGCTGACCGGCAATACCGAGGTCATCGAAATCCCGGTCGTCCGTGAAATGATCCCGAACGTTTTCATTTCGGTCATGCTCCTGCAGGGACGCACCGCGCTGCCGAAAGAGAATCAAAAGGAAGATCTCGGCAAGCCGCAGTTCAAGATCGGTTATACGACGCTTAAAGTAAACGCCGACGAAAATAAACTCAGCGTCAGCATCAAGACCGCAAAAACGCGTTTCTCGCCGCAGGAATGGGTGGACGCCGAACTGACCGTGAAAGACAAGAACGGGAAAGGCCAGGCGGCTGAAGTGGTCTTTTACGTGGAAGACGTCGGCGTGCTGAACCTCATTAATTACAGAACGCCTCAGCCGTTCGACCTGTTTTACAGGCCGCGGGAACTCTCCGTCAAGACTTTTGAGGGTCGCAAGTACGTGCTTGACCAGATCGTTCAGAAAAATATGATGGATCAGAAAGGCCTCACGGGCGGCGGGGGCGGCGAAGAGGGTTATTTCCCGGCCATCGCCATGCGCAAAGATTTCAAGGCCTGCGTGTACTGGAATCCTTCTGTCCCAACCGACGCATCCGGAAAGGCGAAAGTGCGTTTCCAGCTTCCAGACAATCTCACGGCGTTCCGCATCATCGCTGTGGCCCATACTCCCGCTTCGCAGTTCGGTTCATCGGACATGAACATCACCGTCAGCAAGCCGCTGATGCTTCGGCCCGCGCTGCCGCGATTCGCGCGCGCCGGCGACGACGTCGAGGCCGGAGTCGTCGTTCACAATAATTCCGACCGCGCCGGAACGGTCAGCCTCGCCGCCACATTCGACGGCGTTGCCACTGACGATTCGCTCAAGCGCAGTATCGAACTGAAGGAAGGCGAATCAAAAGAAGTCCGATTCAAATTCAAAGTAAACCAGATCAAAAACGCGAAAGTCACTTTCCGCGCGGTTATGAACAACTACACCGACGGCGCTGAGGTTTATATCCCGTTCAGGATTCCGACATACACCGAAACCATCGCCCTGTACAACAGCGTCAATGACGAAAAGAAAACCGAATCGCTCATCGTTCCCGGAGCGGTTTACGCCGACGCCGGAGGGCTGGAAATACGCGCTGCTTCCACCGCTCTTATCGACCTCGACGCGGGCGTGCGATACCTGTTTGAATATCCGTACGGCTGCTTAGAGCAGAAAACCTCGCGGGCATTGCCCGTCATCCTTTTCGGGGACGTTGTCCGCGCGTTCAACCTGCCCGGATTCCGCGGCAAAAGCCATTCGAACATCAGCCAGACAGCCACCAGTGATTTACGGTCTATGGAAGAAGTCGTGCAGGATTATCTCGACGAAATCCCGAAATTCCAGAAATACGGCGGCGGCTTCGGGTACTGGAACGGCAGCGAACATGTTTCGCCCTATGTGTCCGCTTACGCCATGCTGGCGATGACCAAAGCGAAACAAAAGGGATACACGGTCAGCCAGTCAAGTTACGACCAGGGCGTCGGTTACCTGAAACAACTCGTGCGCAACTATAAAATCGATTATTACGGATTGTATTACTGGCACATGACAACGGCGATGGCGCTGTATGTGCTTGCCGAGAACAATTATTACGACGCCTCATCCTCCGAATTGCTGTTCCAGCGCCGCGAGGAAATGCCGCTGTTCGCACGGGCATTGCTGCTTAAAGCGATTCACCGGGGACGCGGCCATGCGGCGATGATCGACGAACTCAAGCGCAGCCTGTCCAACGCCATCAAAATGGCGCCTACGACCGCGCACTTTGAGGAGCCGGTTTCCTCCGGCCTTGAATGGACATTCCATTCCAACGTCCGGACTACGGCCGCGGTTCTGGAAACGTTCCTTTCCATCGACGGCGTCAACGTCCCCTGGGCCGAAAAAGTCGTCCGCTATCTGCTGCAGGAGCGCAAGATCGGCCGCTGGCGCACCACCCAGGAAAACCTCTACGTGTTCTGGTCGCTCGGCACCTATTTTTCAGTATTTGAAAAGGACATTCCCGATTTCTCGTCGCAGGTCATGCTCGAAGGCCGCTCGCTGCTGAACGAAATCTTCCGGGGCCGCATGACTAAAACCGCGACCTCCATACTCTCGCTGGCCGATTTGCCCAAAGACCGCGAACTGCCGCTCATCGTTTCCAAGACCGGCGCCGGAAGGCTCTATTACACGATCCGCATGACCTACGCGCCCAAACGCGGAATGACCATCCAGCCGAAAGACGAGGGTTTCAAAATTACCAAAACCTATGAAGACCTGAAAGGCAATCCCGTCGCCGACGGAAAATTCAAGGCGGGCGAAATGTACAAAATCACGCTGACGGTCAGTTCTGCGCAGGACCGTTATTTTGTTGTGGTTGACGATCCGCTGCCCGCAGGTTTTGA
>JBBIRG010000024.1:8150-13180 GCA_037441945.1 Bacteroidota bacterium
ACATCCGCTTCCGGAGACCGGGACCAGCTGGACAAAAACACGAGGCGCGGGTGGTGGAGTTACGGGCGGTTCAATAATTCCGAACTGCGCGACGACCGCGTTCTCGTATTTGCGGATATGCTCTCGCGGGGAAAGCATACGTACCATTATCTTGTCCACGCGACAACGTACGGGTCGTTCGAGGTTCCTCCCACAAAAGCTGAGGAAATGTACGCGCCTGAAGTCTTTGGCAATACCGGAAATCATTCCGTCATTGTGCAGTAAATAAACATCAGAGCTGCCGACTCAGCCGTTTCGTGAATAAACCTACCGGAATGAGAAAGGTTTACAAAAACAGGATCATCATTGAATTTAAAAAAGGATTTGTTTAAACTTTCAGGTTAACCATAAGAGGCTAAAAATGAAAAAAATCATCTGCACTGCGCTGTTCGTGTTGCCGGCGGTCCTGATCATTTCCTGCGGATCCTCCAAAAAAGCGGCCATTGACGATCCCGGCCTGCAAGCTCTCCTCGGCGATAAGGATTACGCTTCGCTTTCCGCTGCGGACAAATACGAGATAGCCCAGTATTTCATGCGGCGCGGCAATCTGAACCGGGCGCGCATGGTATACGAAGAAATTCTCGAGCTCGCTCCTTCAGCAGTCGGCGTGAAATATAAACTTGCCATGATCTACCTGAAAATGGATACGGTGTTTTTCGTCAAATATGACAAAAAAAACAGGCCTGTGTCCACGTCCACCGCCGACGGACCTGAACTTGGAAATGAAATGATTGAGAATATACGATCAGAACATCCGGATTTCCTTCCGATCTATTCCGCTTCAATAATCAGGGCGATGGAAAATGAGGACACAGCGGCGGTCCGGCAGATATATGCGGCGGCAAAGGAAAAAGACCCCGCTTATTCGCTCGGCGATTACCGCCTCGGTTATTTATCCGTGTGGGATATCAGCAACAGTAATCGCTACAGTGAAGGCATTGCCGGTATGCAAAAAGCGCAGACAACTTTCCAGGAATTATACGACGCCTATAAACAGCTCGGAAACATCCAGAAGGTCCAGGGCATGGACACGCTAGCCTACGCGTCTTATCTTAAAGCCCTGAAATACCGCACCGAAGCGTTCGACCTGTTTGACCTGTATTACGAATTCGCCGACGTCTGTTATGAGATTTACCGTAAAAGGAACGTGGAAAAATTTAAAATCGAGGCGCTGGGATACGCCTGCCAGAGTCTTCAGCATTTCGCCGGTTACAAACCCTCGGTGGAGCTCATCCGGAGCTTAAGCGGAAAAACCGGCAAGGTCGTTCCGGATTCCGTCGCCGTCCGAGACGCCGAAGACTACTGCCGGAATGCCGGAACAGAAAAATAACTCGCGGTCAGTCCTGGCCGTTCGCAATGATTTGAAAAGCTATCGTCCACGGCAGCTTTTTTGCTACCGAGTGATTGATTGATTTCAGGGAAGAAAGTATTGTTGATAGAGCTTTGCGTATCTTTCCCAATTCAAGCGGGGTCAACCGGCTAACGGATCTGGATTGTCATATCGAGCGACAGTAGGGAGCGAGATATCTTGTATTATCCCATCGGTCATAATGAAATTATTTGTTTATTCAATGCACCCTGACATTTAAAAAAGCGAACAGCCGGCCTTTGTTTAAAGGCCGGCCGTTTTTATATTCCTAATCTCTGATTAACCGCCGTTGGTTAATTCGTCAACTGAAGCTGATTCCCGGTTTACTTAAGGAGCATCATCTTCCGTGTTTTCACGAACGATCCCGCTTCTAGGCGGTACAGGTAAATGCCGCTGGATACGGCCGAACCTTTGTTGTCTTTCCCGTCCCATACGATTTCATAGGCACGGTTGGCTGTTTGCGCCTGCCCGTTCAGAAGGGTTCGCACTTCCTGACCGAGCGTGTTGTAGATTTTCAGCGCGACTTTTTCGTTAGCGGCCAAAGTGTATCGGATCGTCGTAGTCGGATTGAAAGGATTGGGATAATTCTGATACAGTGAAAATGTATTAGCGGTAATTGGCGATTCATCTTCAATACCTACAGAACTTCCCCAAATGGCGAGAGCGCTTAAACCGGTTTTTCCCGTATTGCCAATCAATGTTCCAGCGGCTGTGGTCGTGTCGATCCGGTACAGCGGCTGGTTCGTTCCGCCTGACAGGCCGTACAAAATTCCATCGTTATCAAAAGCTAAAGCCCTCGCCGTTCCGAATCCGGTCGTGCCAATCGACACCGCGGAGGCGGTTGTTTTATCTATTTTATATACTGTTCCTCCGGTGATCAGTCCGTATAACTGCCCGGTTACAGTATTGATAGCGATATATTGCAGATTGGCGAGTCCGGTTGATCCGATAAAAGTCGTATCGCCGGATTGTATAGCGACTTTCCTTAAAATGCCCGTCGTGGTACAGATGTACAAATCACCGTTTTTATCAAATGCAATGCTGCGGTAGCTTGAACCCGGAATAATACGGTATTCATAAGCTTTTCCGGCAGAAGCGTCAATACGAAGTAATTTACCGTAAGTGGATGCGACAAATAAGCCGTACATTTCATGCGTATTCGGCTCGATCGCCAGGCCTTTGATATCGGAAAAACCGGTGGCTCCGATGGTTGTCGGACTTCCGGTGCTTACGTTCAATGTTACTAGGCCTCCGGACGCCGTGGTTCCGGCAGCGTATAAAATTCTGTCTAAGGCCGGCTGAGGAGCGACGACTGTAACAAGGATGGTATCGGCTACCGAAAGCATTCCGGAATCATTTGCCGTAAAGTAAACCGTATCAAATCCCGTGAAGGCCGTTGACGCCGTTAAGAACAGAGAATCATTCCTTATTTCGCAGGCGACGTTCCCGGAACCGGTAATATTGAAATTCGTTATCCTGTACTGGTTCACGTCATAAAAATAATCAGACATTTTTCCATAGAAAACATTGTCTGAATTCTGCGCAAGACTAAAATCAGGCATAAGGGAAATCCGTTCCGGGGGAATATTCGCCACCGACCACCCGAAGTCACGCAGCATGACCATTGTGATAGGACCCGGTGAATGTTCGGAATAGGCGGGTGAAGCCGCGTACGTCATCAGTGAATTGCGGGTTCCGTTATAAATGTTGCCCACGTGCACCATGCTTGAACCGCCGCTCCATGTGGACGGCGCATAAATCGATACGCGGGTTCCTCCATTATTTGCCACTGCGTTCGGCCGGTTATAAAAAATATTATTGCTCGTTATTTGGGTTCCTAGGGCGGTTGTGCCGCTGGTATAGGTATTGATAAGAATTTCACCCGCGCCGTTTTCAATTCCTACATCCCAAATAAAAGGATATCCCGATGATCCCCAAGAGCCAATTCCACCGCTAAAACTAAACGAACCGTAAAAACCAAGACCATGGCATAATTCATGCAATACAATGGATACAAAATCATATTGCCCGCTGGGTGTTTTGCCGTCCGTTCCAAGATACCACTGGAAATCGCTATTGAACCGCACATAAATATCGTAACCGGTTCCGTTCATCACGCTGCCGAAAATGGATTCAGCGAGCGCAACAGGAAACCATGTATTGGCGCGCGGAGCGCCTGTAAAATCCCGATAAGCCCCCATCCGCGTTGAGCTTCCTAGTACCCCGGTTCCCATAGGTTCCCAGCTTGCGTAAGTGTTGATCGGCACGGGAGAGTTCACGTGAGCCTGCCATATGTCTACGGCGTACTGAAACGCGGTCTGCGCTTGCGCGGTAAAATTATTGTAGTTTACCGTAAGCGAACATCCCTCCGTGCCGTATTTTTCCAGATTCGATTTCTTCAGATTAGCCAGATAGCCTTCCGGCAGCGGATTCCGGTAATTCGCGTCCGCCGGCATCTTCAGGTTTAATTTACCGTAATCAATGTCCGGATCATATAGGCGCGTGGTTCCATCGATCAGAATAATATAGGTATCTCCGCCCGGATGATATTCCATCTGGGAATAGGTTACGCCGGATAAAACTGCCAGGTAAACACAAGTCAGCAACCCGGCATTAATAAACTTGAGTTTCATAGGAACTCCTTTTTTATGAAATTAATTAATGGTTAACTTTTGTTAAAAATTATTTCTTAAAGGTTAATTAAAATCCTTTATTTTTTCAAGTAATTTCTTTATATTTTATCATGTTTTTTTTAACCTTAAACAGACCAAACCGAAAGGTGATTTCATGAAAACCATAATTCAATGGATTTTCTGCCTGACTCTCTTTACCTCTGTTATAACCGCTCAGGTAATCAGACCCTTTATGAAACAAACCGCGGTTCCCGAAAACCTGAAGCATTCGCTGGAAAATGTAATTGACCGTTATCAGTTAGTTTCGGTCGATTACAAAATCGTGAACGATCTGATCACTTCCAGGCCCGTCCGCGTACAGATGGAAATTCCGGTGACGGCGGAATCAATAGTCTCACTCGACCTTGAACGTTACGACATACTCGATCCCGCCGTACAGATCGTCAAAGGCACCGATAACGGAGACATTCCTCAGAATTTCAACCGCCGTTTCGTTTCCTATAAAATCCGCTGGGATGGCGCTGATAGGCCGCTCACGGTACTGAATTTTTCAGACTATCACATCAACGGCGTTATTGAATTGAACGGCGAAATTTATGAATTGGGCGCGCTGAAGGGTTTTGAAAACGCCTCGGTGAAAGACCATATTATTTATCCCGTAAACCGGTTGAAAATGAATCATGATTTTACCTGCCATACGGATGAGAATCATCCGGACGTCGGTATCATTGATAAAATCGAAAAATTAAAATCCGGAAAAACCTTCGACGTTTTGTTCTCCAACCTATTGGTATGCGATCTTGCGGTAGAAATGGATTACCAGGCTTACCAGTATTACGGCAGCGCTGAAAGCGCCACGGCCTATGTTTTATCGCTTTTCTCGACTTCCTCCGCCGTTTATAACCGCGATATTAATACATTGTTCAAAGTAACCTATGTCCGCGTATGGACAACCTCCTCCGACCCTTATACCGACTCTCCTTCGGGTT
>JBBIRG010000025.1:0-7351 GCA_037441945.1 Bacteroidota bacterium
CGTCCACGATTAATTGAGGGCCTTTGCCGTCCTTGAAGGTCAGCGCCTGCGCGGTGCACCACCAGTATTCTTCCAGCGATTCGCCTTTCCACGCAAACACCGGCACGCCGCTCGCCGCGATCGCCGCCGCAGCGTGATCCTGCGTCGAAAAAATATTGCAGCTGGCCCAGCGTACGTCCGCGCCGAGTTCAGCAAGGGTCTCAATCAGTACCGCGGTCTGAATCGTCATGTGCAGTGATCCGGATACGCGGACGCCTTTCAGCGGCTGTTGCTTTTTGTATTCATCGCGTATAGCCATCAGCCCCGGCATTTCTTGCTCGGCGATGATGATTTCTTTGCGGCCGAATTCCGCCTGCGACATATCTTTAACTTTATAATCGAGCGGGGTTGTGTAGACACTCGTTCCGACTTTTTCTAAAACTGACATAGAATCTCCGTTGGGTTAAATTATTTAATCAATAATAAAAACGTATATAATATTTTTATTCCATTTTTTCAATGATTTTCTGATCTTGTTTTGTATCGCTGTAATCAAATAATTTCCAGCAAAAATGTGATCTCCGATTTTCATTGAAAATTATATAAATATTTGGTAAATATACAAATTGTTTAACTAATTGATTTATTTCACATAGTACGAGGACATTATGGCCATCATCAGACCCTTTCCCGGCTTACGACCGCCAAAAGAAATTGCATCCAAAGTCGCTTCTCTGCCCTATGACGTAATCAACTCCGAAGAAGCCCGCCAACTGGCAAAAGGCAACCCATACAGTTTTCTGCATATATCACGCCCTGAAATCGATCTCGATCCGAAAATCGATATTCACAGCGAAGAAGTATATGCAAAAGCGTCCGAAAATTTTAATTCCTTCATCAGCAACGGCACGCTGAAAATTGATCCTAAACCGTATTATTATTTATACGAACAAACGATGGGTAAAGTCGTTCAGGTGGGACTCGTCGTAACCGCCGCGGTGGATGATTATCAGAAAGAAATCATCAAAAAGCACGAGCTCACGCGCAAAGACAAAGAGGAGGACCGTACGCGCCATGTCGAAGCCACCAACGGCAATAACGAGCCCGTGTTTTATACTTATCTCGCAAAACCGGAGATTGATAAAATTGTAAATGAATGGATAAAAAAATCGCCGGAATACGACTTCACCGCGGACGACGGCATCCGTCACCGATTATGGGTCGTGGATGATCAGGCAATCATTGAACAGTTGACAAAGCTTTTTGCGCAAATTCCTACGTTGTATGTTTCAGACGGCCATCACCGCAGCGCCGCGGCCAGCAATCTGTGCACGAAACTCCGAAAGCAGAATCCCAATTACACCGGGAACGAGCCGTTCAATTATTTTCTTACTGTGATTTTTCCGCACAATCAGCTTTTCATCATGGATTACAACCGCATCGTTAAAGATCTGAACGGCATGACGTCCGATGAATTCATGAAGAAGGTCGGCGAAAAATTTGATATAAAAAAATACGATCATTCCGGTCCGTGCAGGCCCGAAAAGAAACATACTTTCGGAATGTATCTCGATAAAACATGGTATATCCTGACCGCGAAGACTTCAATCTATGATGAACAAGATCCTATTGACAGCCTCGACGTGCAGATCATGCAGAAGCATTTATTGTCGCCCATTCTCGGCATCCACGATCCGCGCACGGACAAACGGATTGATTTTGTTGGCGGTATCCGCGGACTGAAAGAATTGGAACGGCGCGTGGATGAAACCGGATTCAAGGTCGCATTCTCAATGTTCGCGACGTCGATTGCAGATCTGATCCGCGTGGCGGATTCCGGACAGATCATGCCTCCGAAATCAACGTGGTTCGAACCGAAACTGCGCAGCGGACTGATCTGTCACTGGTTCAATTATTAATAGCCGCCGAGACGCCAAGGCACAAAAAAAAATCCTTTGTGTCTTCGAGTCTTCGTGGCAATAAAAGTCATTAACTAACCATTCACTTAACAGCAGGTGGAATCATGAAAATATTAATCTCGGACGCGTTTGACGCCGGATTACCCGAAAAACTAAAACAATTCGGAGAAGTAACTGACGACAAAAATCAGTTCACGGAAGCGGATATCATTTTGATCCGCAGCGCGACGAAATGCAAGAAGGATTATTTAGATCAGGCGAAGAACTGCAAATACATTATCCGCGGCGGAGTCGGCTTGGATAACGTGGACGTTAAATACGCAGAATCCAAGGGCATCATCGTCAAAAACACCGCTTCGGCATCCGCGATTGCCGTGGCTGAACTGGCATTTTCCATGATGCTCGCGATTCCGAATCGGTTGATCGATGCTCACAACAGCATGAAAGAAGGGAAGTTCCTGAAGAACGAACTCAAGCGCACGGAATTATACGGAAAAAATCTTGCGATTATCGGAACTGGAAATATTGGCGTCGAAGTAGCGCGGCGCGCGCACGCGTTCGGCATGAAAGTGTTCGGATACGATATCGTCAAGCCCGCGGAACCGGTGATCACGATGATGCCGTCTGTCGAGGAAGCGGTAAAGAATGCCCATTATATTTCATTGCATGTGCCGCTTACCGATACGACCAAAGGTATGATCAACAAGGATCTCATCGCGAAGATGAAAGACAACGTAGCGATTATCAACGCCGCCCGCGGCGAAGTGATCGTCGAAGAAGACGTTGCCGAAGCGCTGAAGAACGGCAAGATTAAAGCTTACGCGACCGACGTATGGTATAGCGATCCCCCGGCGCCCACTTCTCCGATTCTGACCGCGCCCAATACAATCATGGCCCCTCATATCGGCGCGTCCACGAAAGAAAACCTGCTCCGCATCGGCGAGGTGGTGATCCAGCTTATCGGCGATTATGTTAAAATGAAAAAATAAACAACAACTATAAACCTTGAAGGTCTATTGCGAAGATTTGATAAATACTTAAACATTCATTTAATTTTAACCGCATAGACCTTCAAGGTTTAATAATAAAAAAAAGGAGAATCATCATGGGTCGTATATTTAATTTTAACGCCGGTCCGTCAGCGCTTCCGCTTCCGGTTCTAGAAAAAATGCAGGCCGAACTGCTAGATTACAACGGCACCGGCATGTCGATCATGGAACACAGCCACCGCGCCAAGGATTTTGAAGCCGTGCTGGCGGATTCGAAAAAACTGATGACGGAAGTTATGGGCATTCCGGCGAATTATAAAATCATCTACTGCACGGGCGGGGCGAGCACGCAGTTTGCGCTGATCCCGATGAACTTTTTGCATGAAGGTTCCGGCGATTACGTGGAAACCGGCGAATGGGCGGAGAAAGCGATCAAGGAAGCAAAAATTCAGGGCAAAAAGTTCAACATCGCCGCGTCCACCAAAGAAGCGAACGGCCTTTACACGCGCGTTCCCAAACAAAGCGAACTGAAAATCGATCCGAACGCGAGATTCCTTCATATCACCACGAATAACACAATATTCGGCACACAGTACAAATATCTTCCTGAATCCGGTAAAGTCCCTCTTATCCTCGATATGTCGTCCGATATCATGTCCAAAAAAATGGATTTTAATAATGTCGGTATGATCTACGCCGGCGCGCAGAAAAACATGGGACCTTCGGGCGTCACCGTCGTCATTCTCCGCGATGATATGTTGGAAAAATTAGCTCCCGGCCTGCCCACGATGTTCAGCTACAAAACTTACGTGGACAACGACTCGCTGTATAACACGCCCCCGACGATCGCGATCTATCTTGTGAAACTCGTTCTGGAGTGGGCCAAGGACGTCGGCGGAATCCCGCAGATTGAAAAATGGAACGATGAAAAAGCCAAACTTCTTTACGGCATGTTTGACAAATATCCCGATTTCTACAAAGGAACGACTGAAAAGGAAAGCCGCTCCTGGATGAACGTGACCTGGCGCTTGCCGAATGAAAAACTCGAAGAAACATTTGTCGCTGAAGCCAAGAAAGCCAAGCTCGGCGGACTCAAGGGCCATCGTAAAGTCGGCGGTATCCGCGCTTCGTTGTATAATGCCGTGACCGTCGAAGGCGTGAAGGCGCTTTGCGGATTCATGGAAGAATTCTATTCTAAAAATAAATAATATATAGCCACGAAGGCGCGAAGAGCCAAAGAATAATAAATGTCGATCATAAAAACCCGCTGTGCGAGAGCATGGCGGTTTTTTTTTACGATAGCATCCATAAAAATTTGACTTTCGTTGATATATGATTTAACTTATTGATGACATAAGGAATCGCATATGCGGACATTTAAAATATATCTAGACACATCTGTTATCAGCTTCTATGATGCGGATGACGCGCCGGAAAAAAAATATCACGAGATCATCTTTTGATGATTTTGTAAAGCCCGGAATCTATGAAGTGTTCATTTCTAATATCGCGCTTGCAGAAATCGATGCGACAACAGATGCGATGAAGAAAAACCGGCTTCTTCAGGTGTTGAAAGATTATCCTGTCTCCTTCGTGGATACGCAGGTTTCTGAAGAAATAAACTCATTGGCCGGATTATAATATCTCAAGGCATAATTCCGCAATCAAAATTGCCCGACGCTTTTCATATCGCGATTGCGGTTGTCAATGAAATGGATATTCTGTTAAGCTGGAATTTCCGTCATCTGGCGAATGAAACAAGGGAAACGCGCGTGAACGCAATTAATGCCATGAACAATTACCGAAATATGTTACGCATTATTTCACCTATGGAGGTGATGAATTATGAATCCTAAATTAATTTCCGATGCCCAGTTGGAAATATGGAGTTGTAAAGACAAATTATATCAGGAAGTAAAAGAGATGAATCTGGCAGACGCATTAGCCTACCTAGTAAAAAAAGGCGAAAAAGAAGCAAAGGAATTGCGAGAGGCGAAAAAAACCGATCAAGCGATTTCAGCTAAATAATCTTCTATCTAACAATGCAACTTTCATAAGGCGCGCGTTTTTCGAACATATCAGGAATGAGTGATTTTCAATAATTGTATTAATTCCGCTTCCCCATCGTCTTCAGTTTCAGAATATGTATCGTCACCGCGGCGACAATCACGATCAATGCAATTCTCACCCATAAATGATTCGTAAAAAATACCGCAGAACTGAGAATTGTTATCCAGAGAAACGACAGCGCGGTTACTTTGGTTTTCAGGGATACGGCTCGATACTTTATATAATTACTTATATAATTGCCAAACCAGCGGTGATGGGTCAGCCATTGATAGAGCGGATCGGAACTTCTCAGGAAACATGCCGCGGCCAGAAGTAAAAATGGCGTCGTGGGGAGCAGGGGCACGAAGACGCCGATAATACCCAGAGACAAAGATATTATTCCGGAAGCAATAAGAACGTATCGTTTAAGCATAGTTTTCCTGGATCACCTCGAAAACAACCGGCTTTATGCGGACGAGATTCGGATATTTTCCGTTTGTCAGCGACGCCGGGCGGCGGCTCATTTACCCGACTGTTGAAAATACCGTTGACTCTTTACCGGATGATGGAATAAAACTTTTTTTTCTGATAACACAATCCGTTTGCTGTTCATTCCGGATTCTGTTAACAAGCCGCCGAAATATGACCAATGAATGTATTTTTATCAAGTAATTTCGGAAATGATTGAGCGAATCATTGAAACGCGTTGGCGTGTTTAACGCACATTCCGAAAATTTTGTAATGATTATCCGTTTGTCTCGCGTTTAATATTGACTATGTAAAAAGCGGATTGTACATTGAGTTAACATTATCGAATATACGGTAGAAGACAATTCGTATCATTCGGATAATTTTCTCTTAAAGAATATTACTAAAGTTACCAAAATCTATCCATCCATTCATCCATGAGCAAACGTATTGACGACATCCAGCGGCAGATAGAGCTGATCGCGCTGATCGAATCACGGCCGGATCATTATTCCGAGGAAGACCTGGCTGAGCATTTGTGCGTCAGCTTATCCATGCTCCGCCGAGACATGAAAGCTCTGCGCGATCTGGGCATCACGATCCGGTCGAGAAAAAGAACCTGCAACGCCGAACTGAGCAACGATGACCTGAATTTCCTGGTCACCACGTACTTCGCGTTCGGAAACCAGGAGCGCATTAAAAACCTTCCCGCGGTCCGCCGGAAAATGAAACAACAGACTTTGCTGTTCTTCATACGGACAATGAAAGCGATCGAGTCGAAAAAGATGATGGAAATAGATTACAAATCCAAAACCCAGCCTGGAGCTCACTGGCGCACGATCGCACCGCTCGCATTTTACAACGCGGGCAAGGCGCATTACCTGATCGCGCTTCACGGCAACATTCCGAAAATCTTCACGCTGGAACGAATACGCGCCTTCCGCACGCTGAACGAATCCTCGGGACTGAAGAATGTTCCTTCGGTGAGCGAACTTTTCCGTTATTCATGGGGATCGTTTACCGGAGGTAATGTAACCGTGGTGAAACTGCTGTTTCAGGAATCGTTTGAGGAATATATTACCGATAAACACTGGATTGATGAACAGTCGGTGCAAAAAACCGAAGATGGAATCCTCGTGACCATGAAAGTGCGCCTGTCAAACGAATTTATAGCGTGGCTGATGGGCTGGGGCAGCGCCGTCAGAGTTCTTGAACCGCCGGAGTTGATAGATCAGGTGATTAAGAAAACCGCCGAAATTCAGGAACTGTATAAATCGCAACGGCACAGGCCGGAAGAATGATTGCAAGTCAGATTCCGCATCAGGCTTGACCGGGAGAGAAATGACATTTTATTATATCAATGATATTCTAGACCTGTGCACGGCGGGTAATCAGGGTTATCCAACGAAATTATAACCGTACATTCATCAGCGGCAGTATTTTAAACGGGGCGGGATTGCTGTCTACCCAGTTGAGAACGCCGATAAGGATACCTTGTAAATCTTTTGTTCGGTTGAATATGCCGACCGATATCCCTTTCTGCGTTTCATAGACACGGTTGTAAACTCCAAACGAACCGCCATTGAGTTCACGAGCTGATGTATAGACCAGCGCCGTATTCAGACCGCGCACGGATTTCGCCTTGGTGCGGTAACCTGCAATGGTTATGCCGTTTATGGATGATTCCGATTGTATGCAGCCCAGCGAAACCTGGTAACCGATCATCGGTTTTTCCGAATAAATACCGATTCCGCCGAATGTGATGCCCCGGATGCCGTTTTCGCTGACGACGGCGAGTCCGCCGATATTCAGTCCGCATACCTTACCCTCGGAAACCACAGCGAGGCCTCCGATATTGATCCAGCGTACGCTTTCTTGTCCGACAATAGCCAGACCGCCGATATTGATTCCGGTAATTCGCTTTTTTGATACGGCCGCTAATCCGGC
>JBBIRG010000025.1:7390-10155 GCA_037441945.1 Bacteroidota bacterium
ATGCCGTTTTGTCCGATCAGCGCGATGCCGCCGATATTGACGCCGGATAAGGCGCGGTCGGCCGTTGCCGCAATACCCCCGAAGTTAAAACCTGAAGATGAACCTCCCGCAACGAGCGCGATTCCTCCGATATTAATTCCGTTCATGTTCTTATCCGACAGAATAGCTCCGCCGCCGACGGATATTCCGTTCAGAGTACCCGCGGCAGTCGCGGCCAGGCCTATACCGATGCCGTTAATCGTGCCGGACATCCGTTTGCCCGGAGACCAGATCGTAAAGTTGAAACCGTTAATCGACTGAAGGTCGTTATCGCGCCAGTTGATCCGGACGCCGGTATGACGCGCGGAATTGCCGAAACATAATCCTGTCTGGCTGAAGCCGAGATTCAAGTGCCGGTGTGAATACTGCGTCTGGTCCTGCGCCGCCAGAACGCCGGTGAGAAAAAGCATAAATAATATATTTTTCATAACACATCCCGTATAAATTGTCATCAGGCTGTTCTGTTTATTGAATTAGACTTGTTATTCCGGTAAAAGTTGCAAAAAACAATCAATAATCCTATTACGGTCAGCAAGTATAAAATGTTTCAGAAACATTTAATTTATGAAACAATCATCGCATATTTACGATATACGATTATGAAGGAGTTGCTATGCGGACAATGAAACCGCAAGTTGCGGAAAAAGAAATGGACAGGCTGGCGGATCTGGCCAAAGCGCTATCGCACCCGGCGCGGGTAAAAATATTAGACATTCTGAACCGGCGAAACGCCTGCATCTGCAATGAACTGGTGGATGAGTTTCCATTGGCTCAGTCGACCGTTTCCCAGCATCTGAAGGAACTCAAACGCGCAGGTCTGATCATGGGTGAAATTGACGGCCCGAGAACCTGTTATTGCCTGAATCCGGACGGGATAGCGGAAATGAAAAAAATATTTCACGATTTTACACAAACATTCAAAGGAAAATGAAATGATTGAACCAGGCCGCCTTAAGCAGATCGTTAAAAACGATTACCGGCTAATAGCCGAAAATTCAGGCAGTTGCTGTTGTTCACCCTGCGAAACGGAAATGTATGACAACGAAAGTTATCGGGCGTTCGGGGGTTATGTCGCTGAATCTGATATGGGGCTCAGCTGCGGTTGTCCGGCGCCGGTTGCCGGTATTCAGCCCGGGCAAACCGTTGTGGATCTCGGCTGCGGCGGGGGACTGGACGCGTTTATCGCCGCCGGGATTACCGGACCTTCGGGCAGAGTGATCGGCATTGACTTCACGCCCGCCATGATTGAAAAAGCGAATCAAAACAGGCTGAAGCACAAGATCGATCAAACGGAATTTATTTTATCCGATATCGAAAATTTAGCGCTGGAATCAGAAATCGCGGATGTGGTTATCAGCAATTGCGTGTTGAACCTCGTGCCCGACAAACTCATAGCGTTCCGCGAGATACGCCGAATTCTCAAACCCGGAGGATATTTCTGCATTTCCGATATGGCCACCGACCGTCCGTGGCCGGATTCATTTAAGAACAATATGAAGTTGTACAGCGCATGCCTGACCGGCGCCTTATGTGAAAACGAATTCATTAAAGTGATTCAGGATGCGGGATTTCAGGCGCCTGAAATACTCAGCAGGAAAGCGGTATCCTTACCAGGAGCTGCGACCGGAGCAGCCGAATCCAAAAAAGATACTATTCCGGTTGTTTTCAGCCTGACCCTAAAAGCTTTCCGAAAGAATTAAGCAAGGAACATGCAATGAGCAGCCTCACGTATTTTAATCGCATTGCCGGCCAATGGGATAACATGCGGAAAGTTTTTTTTACCGAAGCTGTAAGAGATAAAGCCTGTCGTGTTGCCGGAAGTCAGCGCGGCTAAACCGCCGCGGATATCAGCGCGGGAACCGGATTCATGACTGAAACTTTGCTTCAAAACGGACTGAGCGTCATAGCCATAGATCAGTCCCCGGCAATGCTGGAATATTTGAGAAATAAATTCCCTCATGCATCGATTGACTGCCGTGAAGTTTCGGGAGAACGACTGCCGGTAGAAGACAACAGATTCGATTATGTATTTGCCAACATGTTCCTTCACCACGCTGAGGATCCCCCTTCGGCAATCATGGAAATAGCAAGGATAATGAAAACGGGCGGGATGCTGATCATTACCGATCTTGAAAAACATTATCATGAATCCCTGAGAACGGAACAATCTGACCGCTCGCTCGGTTTCGGCGAGAATGAAATAAGGAAATGGTTTGAGCGAGCCGGACAGGAGCGGATCAGCGTTCAGCAGCGGTTTCTACGGCGATCTGGTCTTGTTCCGCTTGTTTGACCAGCTTAAATACTTTCGTTCTTTTTTACTCATCGTTAGATGTCCTTTCATGGGATAATCTCCTTTTCAGTAAGTTATCCACAGTTTAATGCGCCCTGACATTTTTATCGAGTCGAAAACAAGACATTTCTAAAGAGTTATTACATAAACTATAAGTTTTTTAAAAATATTTTATTTTTTCCTTGACATTTTTTTTTACCTTATCTTGGCTGAGTAATAATAATGTGGTATTAATACGTTTTGGACTAAACACATTGTACTAATATAATTTTCGTTTTACAGGAGAAATGGCAAGTAAATTAAACAAGCAAATATTGAAAAATGAAATAATTGACAACAAAATTGATAATTATCGTTTGCATTAGGCAATATTTATCAGTTATATGTATCCTTATAAAACCAAAGATAGATTAGATATAACTTGAGACATGGAATC
>JBBIRG010000025.1:10176-12641 GCA_037441945.1 Bacteroidota bacterium
AACCGCAAGTCAAGAAGTCGTGAGGCAAAGCATTCTCGCGTCAAACGCTTCAGTTCTTTTTTGTCACAAGATGAGAAAAAGTGGTACTCAGTAAATTACCTTTTAGCGCAGGCTCATAAGAAAGGACGTTCCCAGAGAAATGTGACTATTCATAGTCTGGTTCATGACAACACCGACTTTCATCCGATGCAGTATTACAAGAACATATCGACCATGTGGAAACTGAAATCTTCAGAGGATCATGATGCGCCGAAGAAATGAAGCGATGTTTTTCCATCTCTATGCTTGCTGCGTGCCTGTTAAGGGCTATCGACGAAGCATCATTTGCGATCTTCAGCGCGCTTCGTTTTTATTTATTCCAAATGTTCTCTTTGAAATTCTCACGATACATGAGAAGAAACCCATAAGCGCAATCAAGAAAGCGTATCCGAAGAACGAATCGAAAACAATAGACAAATACTTTAATCATTTGATAAGTCATGAATACGGATTCTTTACTAACTCACCGGCTAACTTTCCGAAAATGAATTTAGACTGGGATGACCCGAAGATCATCTCGAATGCGATACTTGACTTTGATGAGAGTACGCCTTTGACGTACATGCCCGCGATACTTGAGCAATTATCTTCTTTGTTGTGTGAAGCGATTGAATTTCGATTCTTCAACGCGCTCGACGCCGCCACCGTAAGAGAGACGCTAAATCAAATGGAGGGTTCATCTATACGCAGCGTTTACGTCCAAATAGGTTATCATCCGACGCACTCGAAATCGGCGTTGCAAAGCGTCATTCGTGAGAATCCACGCATAAAGAGACTTCTCATCCATTCAACACCCGGTGTTAATCATACATGGAAGATCATGTCGAACGATCAAGAGATCCCACTCATCATGACTTCCGATAAATTGGAAACGGAAAACTGCTGTGGAATGGTCTCTCCGCAATTTTTCAGCATCAGTGTTCAGTCCTTTGCAGAATTTACAAATCATAATAGTTGTATGAACAAGAAAGTTTCGGTGGATAGACTTGGCTACATAAAGAATTGCCCGTCATTAAAGAAAGCGTATGGGCACATCCGAACAACTAAAATTGCTGATGTTGTTAAAAGGCCCGCCTTTACGTATATGTGGTCAATCACGAAAGATCATGTTTTGGTCTGTAAAGATTGCGAGTTTCGATACATTTGTCATGATTGCCGAGCTTATCGTCTGGACAACGCTAACCTTTACTCCAAACCGCTCAAGTGTAAATATGATCCGTATAGCGCAAAGTGGGAAAATTGAAATTTATATTTTTGGCCAAAATAAAGGGAAATTGACGGAAAACCCTGAAACAGAGTACGTCACAATGAATACGTAAGGAGTTCCGCTATGAAAAAATCAAATGCTAAGTTCGAAAGCCTCAACAGCAAGCTATTCAAGTCTCTGGAGAAGTCCGATCTAAAAAAAGTAAAGGGTGGAGTGCCACCCATTTGGACAATGGCAGAGGTTACTATCCTACCGAAGGGTAGTGATATAGGAGCACCCGCTGGATGGGATTGCTATTGTCAGTAAGCTACCGTGGGGCTGTCCAGGCTTTATGGACAGCCCTCTATTGTATTTTTGAGTTATTTAAATGACAACGCTGTAGTAACAAACTATGATATTGATCATTTCTCATTCCGGTGATTATTCGACCGACCTAGTGACAGAATGGATCAGATATTTTAAGCATCCTTTCATTAGGCTAAATTCCTACGATCTTGTGGATAAGGCGACATGCTTTAGGTTTGATACTAAGAAAATCCTCGTCTGCGGGAAAGCAATCAACATAGAAGACTGCGGAGCTATTTGGTATAGGCGTTTTATATCAACTAGGCACTTTAAGTATTTATCCGATAGGAAAATCAGGAAAAATTGTATAGACGGGCTTTCTACGGAGTTTCTCAGAATGCTGGGCGTTATCCATTCGATTCTCAAAGACAGTTACTGGCTAACATCACCCGTGGCGGCGCGAGTGAATAAATTTGACGTTCTGAATATCGCAAGATCAGCCGGCCTATCTATTCCAGATACTATTATTTGCAATTTCAAAGATGAAGTCATAAGATGTAGTCGTACGAAGAAATATATCTCAAAATCTCTTGATGAAGGACGCGCGATAACGACAAAATCTCACATCTTTTCAATGTATACAGTCGAGATTAATAATGTTGAACTTAAATGTCTCCCTGTGACCTTTGCCCCTTCATTGTTGCAAGAGCATATTGAGAAACAATACGATATTCGGATTTTTTACATTGAAGGAAAATTTTACAACGCCGCTATCTTTTCACAGAATGACAAAACCACAAAAATTGATTTCAGGTTATACAACTGGAGTCACATGAACCGTTTTGTCCCATACAAATTGCCGACGGAGATTGAGGAAAAACTAAGAACTGTGATGGATGCTCTGGGTCTTAATTGCGCTTCCATTGACATGATC
>JBBIRG010000026.1:0-403 GCA_037441945.1 Bacteroidota bacterium
GAATGTCAACCGGCAGGCCGTGTTTCGGTGCGTGTTTGATCAGAATACGCTGGTAATCGGCGTAACCGTCAGTTGTCCATGGTTTGACGGCTCCCTCTCGAAGCGTTTTAGAACGGTCGGGAATCACAAGGTCGAGATCAATTTCGATCTTATTGCCGAATCCCTGGCAGGCCGGGCAGGCGCCGTAAGGATTGTTGAATGAAAAGAGTTTCGGCTCCGGCTCCGGATAGACGATACGACAGCGGTTGCATTCATAGATATTTGAAAAAAACAAATCGTCCCCCTCCTGCAGCCGCACCAGCATTTTTCCCTGGCCGTAATGAAAAGCCGTTTCCACCGAATCGACCAGACGCGCCTGATTGTCCGGATGAATTGCCAACCGGTCGGCCAGAACGTCGATTTC
>JBBIRG010000026.1:419-12258 GCA_037441945.1 Bacteroidota bacterium
CATGGATTCGCTGAATTCAGCTATTTCGCCGTCCAGCATGATCCGGTTGAATCCCGATTCGTTCAGCAGCAGAATATTTTTTTCATTCGGGGGAAGGCGGAAAAGAATGTACATTTTCGTACCTTCGGGATACTGCATCAGGCGGCGAACAATATCGGAAACCGCGTCCTTTCGTACAAGATCGCCGCACTGCCCGCAAAAGGTCTTACCGACGCGCCCGAACAGTAGACGGTAATAATCGTACAATTCCGTAACGGTCGCGACGGTTGAGCGCGGATTCTTCGCCAGCGTGCGCTGCTGGATGGCGAGCGCCGGGCTTACGCCTTTGATGGAATCCACGTCGGGCTTATCCATACGCTCAAGGAACTGCCGCGCATAGGCTGAAAGGGATTCCACGTACCGCCGCTGGCCTTCGGCGTACAGTGTGTCGAACGCGAGCGACGATTTGCCCGACCCGCTGACGCCCGTGATAACAACAAAACGGTTTCGGGGAATATCCAGACTGATGTTCTTGAGATTGTGAACCCGCGCGCCTTTGATCTGTATGGAATCGTTTTTCATGCCCATATTTAAAATTGACTTCATTCCTTGCAATGCTTATTTTACTGCGGAATGATATAGATATAAATTATCTTTTTATCAACATTCTTTTTTTAAGGAATTCAACGGCATGAAAGAATTATCTGGCATTCTCGCAATCCTTTTACCGGTTTTGATGGGGATTTCCTGCGCCGATAATAAAGACGGCAGGGATTACCGGAAAGATATGCGCGATTTTGTCGAAAACATCAGCATATACAGCCGGTTTTTCTATTCTGATTTTCTGGTTATTCCGCAGAACGGCGTGGAGATTATTACCCTGAACGGACGTGCGGACGGTCCGATTGCGGAAAGCTACATTTCGCGGATTAACGGCGTAGCGCAGGAGGATTTGTTTTTCGGATACAATGCCGATAATGTCCTGACCCCGGTTTCCGAACGTAACTACCTGATCGGATTTCTGGACCGCGTCAAAACCCAGGATAAGATCGTCTGGGTGATTGATTATTGCTCTTCGCCTGCAAACGTGGATTCAGCGTACCAGTGGAATTTCAGGAAAAATTATGTATCATTCGCCGCGCCGTCCCGCGAACTGGACGTAATACCCGCCTATCCGGCCAATCCTTTCCGCTTTGATTCGGCGTCGGTAAAAAATATTAGGTCTGCGAAAAATCTTCTCTTCCTTATCAACTCGGAATTATACCCGGCTAAATCCGTATATCTTGACGCGTTAGACGCTTGCAAGTATGACGCCTTGGTCATTGATTTATTTTATAAAGATACTGCTTTGACAACGGCTGACCTGAACCGTATCCGGTACAAGCCGTCTCCGAGTGTTCCCCGCATCGTCCTGTGTTACATGAGCGTCGGCGAGGCTGAAAACTATCGCTACTACTGGCGTCCCGAATGGAATACCAGCCCCCCAGGATGGCTTGCGGATGAAAACCCGGATTGGCCTGGCAATTACAAGGTGCGCTACTGGCACAAAGAATGGCAGAATATCATTTACGGCAATAATCAATCGTACGTCAAAAAAATCATGGAGGCTGGGTTTGACGGCGTATATCTCGATATCATTGATGCTTTCGAGTATTTTGAATAGCGGCGGTTTTGCGTGTTTTAGAAAAAGCGGCCGTAAACGAAAAATTGTCAACTGATATTTACCGCATTATTCAATGACTTGAAATTCTTTTTCAGTGAAATCGTTTTCCATTTGACCAATCCGACCGTCAGCGCGATCACCGAAACGGAACTGAACGGCATCAGAATGGCCGACACTATCGGCGTGACATAACCCATAACGGCCAGTGTTATGCCGATGACATTGTATAACAGAGATACAGCATAACCTGTATAAACGATCCGTACGCATGAAAAGGATAAACTCAGGAACATGGGTAGTTTCACAAAGGACGCGGCTTCGAGAATGGCGTCCGAGTTGGGTGTAAAAGCTCCGATGTTTTCCGTCATGGCGATTCCGACATCGGCTTCATGCAAGGCGCCGGCGTCGTTCAGGCCGTCGCCGGTCATCAGTACCCGCATTCCGTTTTCTTTCATTTTTCGTATATGATCAATCTTTTTAAACGGCGTCTGGCGGAAAAACATATCCGTATCTTTTCCGAAAAGTTTTTCCAGCGCCGCACGCTCATGGTCGTTATCGCCCGACAAGACCTGCATGCGGTAACTGGCGTTTTTCAG
This sequence comes from Bacteroidota bacterium, assembly GCA_037441945.1. Lineage (GTDB taxonomy): Bacteria > CLD3 > CLD3 > SB21 > JBBIRG01 > JBBIRG01. The sequence goes on from JBBIRG010000026.1 coordinate 2,658, forward strand.
TGACGCGATCATTTCCGGCAGGCCTTCACGGTACGCGTGTTCCACAGAAAAATATCCAGCCGGACAGCCGTCGACGGAGATATAAACTCCGGAAAGCGTTTCGTTTTCAGCTGCGCTCAGCGGCTGACCAGCAACCGATTCAATCCAGGCGCGGCTCCCGATTCGAATGAGCATGCCGTCAACTACCCCTTCCATGCCCTGTGACGGAATTTCACGGTATCCCGTCACGAGCAACTCCGGAATGATTTTCATGGGCTGAAGGATCGTCCGGCTGAGCGGATGCGTGGACTGGGAAAGAAGCGATCGGACCGCTTTCCATGTTTTCTCCGGAAGTTCATCGCCGTGATATTTTGCGGTTCCGGCGTGCGGATGGGTCAGCGTTCCGGTTTTATCAAACACAATATGACGAATCGTTGCAAGTAGTTCGATGAGATTCGCGTTTTTCAGGTAGAATCCGGACCGTCCGAAGAACCGCATACCGGCTCCGTAGGTGAACGGCAGAGCCAGAGCCAGCGCGCAGGGGCAGGCGATGATCAGTACCGACGACGCGACGAACCACGCCCGTGAGGGATCGGCAAATTGCCAATACAGCCAGGCCGCTGATGAGACCGCAATCACCGACCAGGTGAATATCCGCGCGAAACGCGACGACAGTTCCGAAAGATGTTTTTTTGCTGAACCGGTTTTGCCGATCAGGTTCCACAACTGGGTCAGGTAGCTTTGCGACACGTTCCGGATGACTTCCGCTTCGATCGCGGAACCAGCGTTCTTTCCCCCTGCAAAAAGGCGTTCGCCGTTCAGGGCTTCAGCCGCATTCGATTCGCCGGTGACAAAACTGTAGTCCATGCGCGCCGATGGGCTCATCAGGATACTGTCGGCTGGAATGATCTCGCCGTGCCGGATCAGCAGCCGGTCGCCGACTTTGATTTCATTTAAGGAAACATGCGTCCCAGATTGCGCGTCCCCTTGCCGTGACATCCGCATGACCGAAATCGGAAAATACGAACGGTAATCCCTCTCAAACGACAGGGTGTGATATGTTGTTTTCTGGAATATTTTCCCTAGCAGAAGGAAAAACACAAGGCCGGAAAGCGAATCAAAATAACCGGTTCCGGTTCCGCTTAGGACTTCATAAGCGCTTCGAAAGAACAATACGGCTACGCCCATCGCGATGGGGACGTCCATATTGATGACGCGCTCCCGGACTGCGGTGAATGCCGACCGTAAATAATCTCCCGCGCTGTAGAGAACGGCAAACGAAAGCAGAAAATTCAGGTAATTGAAAACGGTATAGAAGAATGGTTCGAGTTCCCCTCCGGCGAAATAATCGGGAAGCGCGAAGAGCATCATGTTGCCCGCGCAAAATCCCGCAACGCCAAGCTGTAAGTATAAACGGCGATCGATGACGAATGACGAAACGTCCCGGTTCAGAGACGCGTTCAAATTAGGTTCGTACCCAATCAGCGTGAGCAGTTCCGCTAGTGTTTTGAGCGACATCAGCGACGGGTCATAAGTGATCGACGCCTCCTTACGTAGAAAATCGACGCGTACCGAAAGCGCCGCCGGCTCGATTTTAGGTAGGTTCTCCAGCAAATAAACGCAGGCGCTGCAGTGGATGGACGGAAGATTCAGTATCGTCTTCGCGGCTTTTTCCGACGAATACAGGATCAGCGGATCGTGAAAACGGGGCTGATCAAGAAAATCAAATTTTTTTTCTTTAGTATGCCCGTCCCGTCGAATGTTTTCCATTCCGGATAAAGAATCCGCCCGGTAGTCCGACAAAAGGGTATAGACCATCCGGCAGCCGTTGCAGCAAAATGATTTTCCCTTTTCCGTTACCGTATGATCGCGGCAAATATCTCCGCAGTGGATGCATATGGTTTCATTTTGTCCGGTTGTTTTCAGCGTGATCCCTTACATTTTTTTGCCGTTTTCAGTTTCTTTTAAAAACGAACGGTACTTGCCTTCGCTGATTTCACGCCCGTAATCGAAAATGGTTTTTTCACTCAGCATGTTTTTCAGTTCTTTTCGGAACGCGGTGTAACGGTGATGTATCGGGCATGGTTCCTCGTCTCTGCAAAGTTTCAGCCCAATGCCGCACCGGTCAAAAATATCAGGGCCTTCTAAAGCCTCGACAATATGAAGCAGCGTAGGCTGCTTAATTTCGGGATTGAGCATGAATCCTCCGCCGGGCCCTTTGACGGAATACAGTATCCTGCGCCTGGCCAGGATCTGCAGTATCTTGCTGAGGTACGGGGCGGGAACCGATAAATTCGCAGAAATTTCTTTAAGGCCGACTAAACGGCCCGAACGAAGCGCAATGAAAAGAACTCCCTGCAAACCATATTCACAAGATTTGGAAAAGATCATAAACAACCTCTTGCATTTAAAGTAAATTAAACAAAAAAGATACAAATATTCATTAATAATTTTATCAATTTGTTAGTTTTGGTATAGTTATTGCTTTTATGTTTATTAGTATTTGCTTTTTGAAATTTAATGTATTGTTTTTATTAAATCAATACATTTCGGAATATTAAAATATTCAGATTATTGAAAAGTATTTTACAGTTTTTTGAAATTTTTCTGTTTTGAGGGTTTATCAAATTGATTAAAGAATGAAATTTTTACTTTAGTCAATTTGACAAGCGTTGCAGTTTAGGGTCTGCAACGCTTTTTTTTTTATATTTTCCTTTCACGATATAATTTTTTTCTGTAATTTGTTTTGGTAAATTGGATTCTTAGGCCGTTTGATCATGAAGTAAAAAATCTATTATGAATAACAGCAAGAACATTGAACAACTGATCAATGACTATTTTGATCAGGTAATGTACGGAGCGCTTATTTTCAGGGAAGGCGTGCGTTATTATCTCCGCGGTGATCATGACTTGTTCGGAGACCGGCTGAACCGACTTGATGTTTCAGAAGGGATCGGCGATACGTTCCGGCGGTCGTTGGAAGACATTATTTACCGGATGAAAAAAATACCGGAAGACCGGGGCGATGTTCTGGGTTTGGTGGAGAACAGCGATAAGATTCTCAATAAATTGTCCCTGACCCTGATCGAAATGGACATTCAGAAACCAGTTATCCCGAATGAAGTCAAAGACCTTTTTCTTAGGCAGGCCGATCAGGTGTCTTTAGCGGTCGAGTATATGGTCACCGGCATACGGATTTTTTTCGCGAAAGGCCTGCAATGCGACGACTGCATTTATGCGGTGATGCGGGCGGAAAAGGAAACCGACCGGATCGGTAACGAGTTACGTGGGAACATTTTCCGCTCCTCCATCGGATTGGCCTACAAAAACCATATCCGTTATTTCATCAGCCAGCTGGAGGACATTGCCGACCAGGCGGAGGACGTTTGTGACCGTTTGTCAATCGCGCTGATCAAGAGAAAAAAAATGAAAAACGCGCAAATCAGATTTCCTCACTTTTGATTGACCTCATCCTGATGCCTATCCCGATTCCGCAGCTGTGAACAACGAAGTTGAGGGATCATTTCGAACGACCGCCCTGGGATTGTCATTTCGAACGACCGCCCTGGGATTGTCATTTCGAACGACCGCAGGGAGTGAGAAATCTTGTATTCATTAAATCAATCGTTTGTAATTGTTGTTTTCGCTTGCTGTAACTAAACACCACAAACGCAATAAAATTTCCCAAACGAAGGTTTCACGTAATCTTTCCTTTTAACTTTCGGGGCCCGCGGAGAATCATACGATAAAAGAAAGTATTTCCGCTGATATATCACCATCAGCGGCTGTGAACATTGAGATATTGCGCAACAGTATTTTCCCTGAGTAGTAAAATTCAGAAATTTAAGCATTCCTTAGAGCATCAACAATTTTAAGCCTCGCCGCCCGTATGGACGGAAGAAACCCTCCTAAAAACCCCATGGCTAAAGAAAAAATAATTGAGATAATTACAATATCGGCCGACAGGCTGAATCGGAATTCCAACTGAGAAAAAGTCTGAAAATTCAGCGTGGATATCGAGAAAAACTGCAAACCGGAAGCAAGAATAATTCCTGCAGATCCGGCAACCAGCGCCATCAACAACGATTCGATCATAAATGCCGACAGGACATGGCTTCTCTTGAATCCGAGAGCGCGTAATGTTCCTATTTCAGTAGTGCGGTTTGCCACTGAAGCGTACATGGTAATCAACGCCCCGATCGTCGCGCCCAGACTGAAGATGACGGTAACAAATGTTCCGAGCATACTGATGAACATCGCCATCGCTTCAGACTGCTCTTCAAAATATTTCGATTCAACCTTCGGTTCAAAGTATTGTAATCTGCGATCGGATGTGAATTTGCTTTTAAATTCTTCGTATTTGGACTTGTCTTCCAGTTTAACGGTCATTGTCGAAACGGAAGTCCCCCGGTTATAAGCATCCAGCAGTTGTTTGGCATCACCCCACAATTCGGAATCAAATCCGCTGCCCCCGGCATCGAAAATTCCGACTACCGGCCAGTAATCGCCGGCAAACTTCACTTTATCGCCGATTTTCGCACCCTGAAATTGTTTTGATACGGATGCTCCCGCTATAATCTCACGTGCTCCCATATTCAACATACGACCTTCAACAATTTTAATCTGCGGACGCAATTTGAATATTTCTGGGGAAACACCTCGTAAAGCAATATTACTCATCACTTCGGGAGATTTATATAAATTAATAACTCCTACCGGTTCTGGAGAGACGATGGGCCGCCCGTCTTCGGTTCTGGCAATCAGGGGCAGAGAGGAAATCACGTTGACCGTCTCCCCGTCGATGATGCTCGAAATCTCCCCGTTAGAAGCTTTTCGAGCGATGAGTACGTTATCATCCAGTCCTGTGGATTTCAGTGTTTGTTTGACCCCGTCGGCCATCATCAGCACTGCGGTGAACACGAAAACTACGAGAGCGATGCCTGTCACGGTGATTCCGGTAGTGAGTTTCCTGTTTTTGAAATTCCGGGCGATGTACTTGATGGGTATTTTCATATATAAGTCCTTTTTTGCCAAAATGGCACGAAGACACTAATTATTAATAATATAATTTGTTTTAGGAGTCTTTTGTTGATATGAATTGCTGTTTTTATTACGGTCATAACTTTGTATAATGAAACCTTTATTATTATTTTGTTTTTCTGCTTTTAGCCTTTGTGGTTTTGATTTTTCACAGAGATACACAGAGGAAAACACACAGAGTGACACCGTTAATACATTTTTAAGTTCTTCGTGACTTGGCGCCTTTGTGGCTATTGTTTTATCCAATGAATCGCAAGCCGTCAACAATTTTCATACGCAGGGTTTTGATTAGCGGAAACAGAGCCGCGAAAAAGGCAACTAATAACGCTGATAATCCGGCAAAAATAACTGTTATATCTTCCAGAAAGAAAACCGGGAACCAGCCTTTCGGAACGACCTGTGAAAAACCCTGAATGACCGGCATCGCCAGAAAAAGTCCTGCTCCGGCCCCGATGAACGCGATTATGAGCGATTCCCCGGCTATCAATCCGGTGATGTGAAATGAGGAAAAACCCAGCGTTTTCATGACCGCGTATTCAGAGGTACGTTCGCGAACGGACATGATCATGGTATTGCCCAGCACAAGCATGATGACGCCGATTATAACAAACGACATGACGTTCATTGATATGATGATCGCGTTCAGCGAGCCCATCATATTCTGGCCAAACACCCTTTCGGACTCGGTCTTGGTCTCCGCCGCGGAATTGGCGAACAATGCGTCGATATTTTCGGAAATATACGGCGCCTGGTTCGGGTTATTAATTTTAATCACATACCACCCGACATCGCCTTCGCGGCCGGGCATCTCGACTTTCATCCGTTCGTCTACGTATTTCCAGTGGAAAAACATAGCTGTACCGTCGGTGATTTTATCCCGCGGCTGGTATATCCCGCGAACGACGAATTCCCAACGGCCCGGGTATATATCCCCTTCCAGCGGAATGATGTCCCCGATCTTGAAATTTTCAGCTTTTGCGATATCGGCGCCGACAACGCATGAGTTCCGCTCTTTCATAAATGTCTCATACTGGTCCTTCGGAAGCATGTATTCCGGATAGACATCGAAAAAGGTTTCCGGCTCGACAGCCATACGGGCAAAGAAATGGGACTGATCAATGTAAGTACCTCCGAACCAGTTCGCAAAAGTCACTTTTTCCGCGCCGGGCACTTTATTGATTTTTTCCTTATAAGCATACGGCAGCGGGAAGATGAACGAAACCGAGTGCCGGACAATCAGCCGGTCCACGGCCGCGGCCTCAATCCCGGCATCCCAGGCCGTAACGACCGTTCGCAAAAAACAAAACGCCATTACGGCTAGCGCAAGACCTGTCACCGTCAGGAATGTCCGTAATTTATGCCGGAAAATATTTTTTATGAGTAATTTGGCAACCATTGTTTTGTCCTATTCTAAGGTTCCTTTGTCCAGCATGCGTTTGGTGTGCGCTTTTTCCGCCGCGTGCTGGTCGTGTGTGACCATGATGATCGTTTTCTTCAGTTCGGAATTGAGCCGCGCCAAAAGCGTCATGATTTCGGCGGCAGATTGCCGGTCGAGGTCACCCGTTGGTTCGTCGGCGACGATTAGCGTCGGGTCCGATGCGATGGCTCGGGCGATGGCGACTCTCTGCTGCTGACCTCCGGAAAGCTGATTCGGGTAATGTTTCATCCGGTCACCTAAACCGACTATTTCCAAAACTTTACGCACATGAGCATCACGCTCTTTTTTAGATAAATTAGTCAGATGCAGAGGAAGTTCAACATTTTCAAAGGCAGTCAGAACGGGCATCAGGTTGTAAAACTGGAAAACGAAACCGACATGATTAGAGCGCCATTTCGCAAGCGCCGTTTCACTTAAAGAATTCAGATTAGTTCCGGCCACGACCACATCTCCGCCGGAAGGACGATCAATTCCCGCAATCATATTCAGCAATGTCGTCTTTCCGGAACCGGATGGGCCCATGAGAGCCAGAAATTCTCCTTCTGGAACATTCATATTGATGTTTTCAAGAACAGGAATCTTAAGGCTGTCTCTCCGGTAAGATTTGGATAGATTTTTTATTTCGACTATATCAGGCATTACGGACTCCTAACTTATTTTTCAATAGAAAGCTTTTCTTTATCTTTTATATCTTCGGGCGGATTATTTACGATCACATCTCCGGATTTCAATCCGAATGTAACCTCGATCTTGTTGGCTATAATTTCCCCTGTAGTAATTTCGGTTTCCTCGGCGACATTGTTGTTCACTTTATAAACGATCCTTTTGTTTCCTTCTGTTTTAATGGCGCTCATCGGGATTGTTAATTTCGGCTTAACCGACAACAGACTGTCCGGAATAGATTCTGTTAAAAACGATACTTTTGCGCTCATTTCCGGAAGGACACGATCATCGATTTCGAGGAATTTGATCTTTGTTAATATCGTCGCTTTCGCTCTGTCAGCTGTGGGAACGATTTTCCATACGACTCCCCGGTATCGTTTTTCCTGATAGGCATCAAGAATGATTTCGCAGGGTTGTTCGATTTTGATTCTCTCTATATAGGATTCCGAAACATCCGCTTCAAGTTGCAGGGATGTCATATCTGCCATAGTGACAACCGCGCCACGGGAATTAATGGACGATGCGAACGGGGCGACGATTTCACCGACGTCGGCGTCTTTGGTCAGCACTGTACCGTCAAACGGTGCGCGGATCACGGTATTTTCGATGTCAATTCTGGCCGCTGCTACCGCGGCATCATACGCTTTAATGGTCGCTCGGGCGGAATTCAGGCGCGCTTCGGACGCCAGGTATTGAGCTTTTACAATATCAAATTCGGATTCGGTGATAACTTTGTTTTGAAATAGTGTTTCGCTCCGTTTGAATTCCTTTTTCAGCTGGTCGAAATTCACTTCTTCCTGATTCAGTTGAGCTTTAGCGATGTCTAATTGAGCCAGCGCCTGATTCAGACGGGCGTTGACATCGTCGCTTTCAAGCCGGGCGATAACCTGACCTTTTTTAACCTTATCGCCCTCCTCGACGCCCAGATACACTAACCGGCCGGTGCCTTTCGACGCGATGGACGCTTTTCTCTGCGGAACAATGTACCCGCTGGCTGTCAACAGCGATGAAGAAGAAGACGGATAAGTGAAATTAACCGTAACAACCGAAACTTTAACGGCGTCTTTAAAAACTAATTTGTAAACGCCGTATATTGCCGCAATAACAAAAAGAAAAATGATAATATTAATAATATTCTTTTTCTTCTTTCGGGCGTCTTCCTCGTAATCCTGCTTATTCCGGTTTATACGAAGATCGGAAAGATCGATGTTTTGTTTTTCCATTCTAAAAGCGCGTCATGAATTTTTCCCGCGAAACATACAAAATAACCGAAATAAATTCAACGCAATTCGCGGTTTGAAAAAATTATCAATTAACAATAAATATTCAATGTGTTATCCGATGTTTAACGACAGTTTATCATTCAGATAATTTTTTACGGAATCAATTGAGATTCTTTCCTGTGTCATCAGATCACGATCGCGGACGGTGACAGTCTGGTCATTCAGCGTGTCACTATCGATCGTGATACAATATGGCGTACCGATTTCGTCCTGCCGGCGGTATCGCTTGCCGACGGTTCCGGATTCGTCGTAAAAGACCTTCATCTGGTGTTTCAGCGAATTGAACAGATTCATGGCAATTTCAGGCATACCGTCTTTTTTGACCAGCGGAAGAATTGCCGCTTTGATGGGCGCGAGAACAGGGTGAAATTTCATGACAGTTCGGACTTCCGTTTTTCCTTCGCCGGTGGGCGCCTCGTCTTCATTGTATGCGTTCACTAAAAACGCCATGAGTCCGCGCGACGCGCCCGCTGAGGTTTCAATCACATACGGAATGAATTTCTCTTTTGTTTCATCGTCGAAATATTCCAGATTTTTGCCTGAGAATTCCTGGTGGCGTTTCAGGTCGTAGTCGGTACGGTTGTGAATGCCCTCGATCTCTCCCCAGCCGAACGGAAAGAGAAATTCGATGTCGATAGCCGCGGAAGCATAATGGGCGAGCTTTTCATGTTCATGAAAATTGAGTTTATCCGCCGACATGCCCAGGCTCATGTACCATTTTTTGCGTTCCTCGCGCCAGTATTCGTACCATTGCATATCCGTACCGGGTTTGACGAAAAACTGCATTTCCATCTGCTCGAACTCGCGGGTGCGGAAGAGAAAATTTTTCGTGTTGATTTCATTGCGGAACGCCTTGCCGATCTGCGCGATGCCGAACGGGACTTTCTGCCGCATGGTGTCTTTCACGTTATAGAAATTGACATAAATTCCCTGTGCGGTCTCGGGGCGAAGATAAACAATTGCGTTTGCTTCTTCCAGCGGGCCGATATAGGATTTGAACATCAGGTTGAACTGGCGCGCTTCGGTGAACGAGTCCTTGGCGCCGCAGTTTGGGCACGCACCGGACGACGGGAGGTGGTCCTCCCGGAACCGCTCCTTGCAGTTGCGGCAGTCGACGAGCGGGTCGGTGAACGTCGCGACGTGACCGCTCGCCTCCCACACCTTCGGATGGCTGATGATGGTGCAGTCGAGCCCGACG
>JBBIRG010000027.1:0-265 GCA_037441945.1 Bacteroidota bacterium
GGCGGATCGCCTGCCAGTGGATCAGGTGGTTCGGCATGTAATTGCGGTATTCGTTGGACGACGCGCCGTACACATAGGTCATTTTATCGCCGAATACGGTCTGGAATATCGCCGCGACCGGCTTGTCGTTTACGGTTGCGATGAACACGGCGCACATTTCCAGGGGACGGAGCGTGTTCCATAAATGGTAAAAATAAGATTTCTGCAGAATCAGGAAACGGTCACGCTCGCCGGTGATGCGGAACAAATCATAAAAGGCGTCAAC
>JBBIRG010000027.1:282-6858 GCA_037441945.1 Bacteroidota bacterium
TAATGATTCCGCTTCACGGACGGTAACGCCTTTTTTCTGTGCGAGCCGTATATTGTAGCGCGTTTTATGATGAAAGGACTGTAGCAGGGAATCCTCATCGGGGGAGATATCCAAAACAATTGTCGCGCGCGGCTGTATGTTATCCGGAATAAGCTTTAGGCTGTTCCGCCGGAAAAAAGATATCATCATATCGTCGGTTTCGGGAATTTCCGGGTCGCAGCGAAAGAGAACGGCGGCCTGGGTTTTCGCGAATTGCTTCAGAGAGTCGAAATAAAACGATACTAATTCCTGAGATGGTTTTAAAAATACGGGTCCGCGGGGACAGTACAGGATCGAATGCGGAACGGCGGGGAACTTGCGCTTCAAAACCAGCGCAGCGGCCAGTAGGGACTGATCGCCGTTAACGACGGCGGTATAAAAAGGCTGCCACGTCCCCGATTTGACTGCTCCCCATTCATACGATTGCGTGAAGGAAGAATGTTCCGATTCGGCGATGAACTTATTCCACTCGTGGCGGCTTTCTTCCGGGATCAGTTTGAACTGCATCGGTTTCATTCTGATGTTAATGTTTTGATGACGCCCTGCAACTCCCGTAAAGCGATTGCTGTTTTTCCGGAATTCCTTATCCGGAAAATCCACTTAAAGGTAAAGAATTTTGTTCCGGTAAATACAATTATAACAAATTGAACGATGATAAAAAATCATTTTACCGGCGCTGCTTTTAATCCATGATTTCCAGGCGGTCTTTGAACGAATGAACCGGCAGCGTGATGATGAATTCCGTTCCTTTTCCGAGCTGGCTTTTCACGTCGATATCGCCTTTGTGCGTTTTGATGATGCCGTAACTGATTGATAATCCCAGACCGGTGCCCTGCCCGAACGCTTTGGTGGTGAAGAACGGGTCGTAGATTTTTGACAGCGTGTCCACAGTCATGCCTTTTCCGGTGTCGCTGATGCTGATGCGTATATGCATGTCCTGCGCCGCTTCCGTGGTAACGGTGATTTTTCCTTCGCCGGAGATAGCTTCGATGGCATTGGTGATGATGTTTGTGAAGACCAGCCGCAGAAGGCTCGGGAAGCACTCGATTTGCGGGATCGCGCTGAACCGGTCTTCGATTTTAATGCGGTCGCCGCATTTGTCTTTGACCTGATAGATCACGTTGAGGATTTCATCGTTGATATTGGTGGAAACCAGGTCGCGTTCGCCGAGGATCGAAAAATCGCGCAGGTTCTGAATCAGGTTGCGGATGCGTTCGGCGCCTTTATGGCATGATTGCATGCTCGCGAAGACGTCCGTCTTGATCATGGTATAATCCTGCGATTGCAATATCCTGCCGATTTCAACTTCTTTCGGCGGTTCGGGTTCGCTGATTTTCTGCCGGATCATGTCGATGATCTGGATGAGCCTCTCAACGTATTCCTTGAAGATGGCCAGGTTGCCGATGATAAAAGCCAGCGGATTGTTGATTTCGTGCGTAATTCCGGCAACCATTCGCCCGACGGCGGAAATTTTCTCCGATTGGATCAGCTGATGCTGGGTTTCCCGCAGTTCCCGGGTCCGTTCCTGGACTTTCTTTTCAAGGATTTCGTTGTACCGCCGGACGGCGCGCAGTCGCCATTCATAACCGAGAAACGCGAATATAATTATTCCCGCGATCGCGGATATGCGGAACCACCAGGTTTGCCAGAACGGCGGCCGGATAAAAAGCGGAATGGTCGCCGCGCTTTCGCTCCAGATCCCGTCGCTGTTCGTGCCGCGGACTTCAAATAAATATGTACCCCCGTCAAGATTAGTATAATTAGCCAGGCGGCGGTTGCCGCTGTAGTTCCATTCGTCCTCATATCCCGTGAGGCGGTAGGCGTACTGGTTTTTCTGCGGACAGGTGTAATCCAACGACGAAAACTCAAAATAAAAATTCTGTCCGTGGGAAATAGCGATTTTACCGGCCTGAAGCATGCTCTGGTCCTCAAATTTCAGCGTCTGTTCATCTGTCCGGTGAAATGAGGTTATGGCGACAGGAGGCTGGAATGTGTTGTCGCGGACGTTTTTCGGGTAAAAGCGGTTGAAGCCCCGGACGCCGCCGAAGAACATTTCGCCGTCAAATGCCCTGTGATATGAGCCGAGTTTGAACTCGTTGCTCTGCAGTCCGTCCATGATGTCGTAGTTCCGGATAACCCGTGAGTCCGGATAAAAGCGGGTCAGTCCGCCGACGGAGCTCAGCCAGAGGCTTCCTTGTTCATCCTCCAGCACGCCGTAAATGTAAATATCCGGAAGCCCGTCTTTCTGATCGATGACCGAAAAGGTTTCTTTGCTGCAGTTTTTTTCGTTCAGGCCTGTGTTGGTGCCGATCCACAGCCGCCCCTTGTGGTCCTCGCACACGCTGTAAATCACGTCGCTGCTGATCGTGCGCCTGTCAGCGGGATTATTCCGGTATTGTTTAAAAGTAATTCGATTGTCTTCCGAGCGCACGACGCGGTTCAGCCCTCCTCCGAACGTGCCGATCCAGATCGCGCCCTGCCGGTCGCCGTAGATGACGGATACATAATTGTAACTCAGCGAACCGGGGTTGCCCGGATCGTTTAGGAGACGGGTGAATTGTTTGGTTTTCTTGTTAAAAATATTCACGCCGCCGCCGTTGGTGCCGAGCCACAGGTTCTTCTCTTTGTCTTCATAAATGGTGAAAACATGGTCATGGCTGAGGCTCGACGGATCGGACGGATCATGACGGAAGTGTTGAAATGCCGGCTTGCCTTTTGATCGGAGATCAAGTCGATTGAGCCCGGTTTCGGTGCCGATCCAGAGTATGCCTTCGTCGTCCTCGTGCAGCGCGCGGATCTCGTCGTCGCTGATCGAACGCGGATCGGCGGGGCTGTTCCGGTATGTAATGAATTCCTGCTGATCCTCATCGTAGCGGTTCAGCCCGATATGCGTTCCGACCCACAGCCTTCCGGAGCGGTCCTTCAGGAAACACCGTACAACGTCGTCGCTCAAGCTTCCGCTTTTTTTCGGCTCAAAATGATGATGCGCGAACTTCGGCGTTTTCAGGTCCAGCTTGTTGACTCCGCCTCCGCCGTAAGTGCCGATCCATAAAATGCCCGACCGGTCCTGGTAAATGGACCGGATTTCGTTATTGCTGAGGCTGTTGGGATTGTCGGAATCATGCATGAAATGGCGGAACCGGTCGGTGGTTTTTTTGTAAAGATTCAGACCTTTCATCGTTCCGACCCAAACGCCGCCGTTCCGGTCGCAGTAAATGTTCAGGATGTTTTTGTCGCTGAGACCGTTGTAATCAGCTGTAAAATGCCGGATGATCGCGGGATCGGAACCCTCCATCGCGATTTTATAAACCCCGTTGTCTTCCGTGCCTATCCATACAAACCCTGAGGAATCTTCGGCAATCGCCGTGATCTTCTGGCTGGACAGACTGTTTTTCCCGGAACGCGCATTGAGAATTCTCCGGAATTCGCGGCCGTTGTAGACGGCTAACCCGTTGAGCGTGCCGATCCAAATGTATCCGCGGCGGTCTTCCGTTATGGAGGTGATATAGTTATCGGGTAATGACGATGGATTTACGGGATCATGAAAAAACTGGGTGAACGATTTCCCGTCGAAGCGGCACAATCCGTTCGCGGTTCCAACCCAAAGGTGTCCGTCATGATTCTGTGTGAGCGCCTGTACGCGGTTGTTCGGAAGTCCGTTTGTTATGCCCGGTTGATACTTGTAATGGATAACCTGCTCGGTCAACGCGTCAAAACGGTTCAGCCCTTTGTTCAGCGTCCCAATCCAGAAATATCCCTCACGGTCGATAAACAGCGATGTGATCCAATTGTCCGAAATGGAATTGGAATCGAAGGCGCGATTCTTATAGACGGTGAATCTGTAACCGTCATATTTGTTCAGGCCGTTGCGTGAGCCGAACCAGATGAATCCGTAACGGTCCTGCACGATCGCGCTGACGGTTGTCTGGGATAATCCGTGTTCTAGGGATAATTTTGTGAATACCGCATGATCCGCCTGCGCGTATAACCCGGAACGGTTGATTCCGCCGGTCAGAAAAATAATCATGGCAAAGTAAATTAGGCTGGGTCTCATGGAAAGCATTCCTTATGGTTCAACGACATTCATAACGGTGTAATGTACGATGAATTGGTTGATAAAACAATAAAAAGATTTTTACAGTTTCAAGGTTTTTTTTTCCGGCTTTTTTTCAGAAAATCAATCCTCCGCTTGTGCGGTTCACAAAGGGCAGGCTGATAAAGCATGAAATTCAACTTACGGATCAAGGCCATTTGTTCATCTTTTGGTTTTTGATAAAGGCGCTTCAGCTGGTTCACGAGATTGATTGAAATATTTTCCGTTATAGCTTCCCGGTTCATGATGATGAGCGTGTAACTTTTTTCCGTGAACCGCTACGGTCGGTCCACCGTTCGCTTTCTTTAGTGTTGTAGAGAGCGACCATCTCGCCGAAAAGCGAAACGACGTCATAGACTTCCCCGTCGATCACGCCGAACCGTTCCGCGAGCGAATCGGCGAAAAACCTGCCGATACGGGCGCAGGCGTTCATCAGCGCCTTGTTGGAGCTCATCGGCTCGGACATCGATTCGCCCTATCCTGCAATATAAAACCGTTCTTCGCCGAACGCGATCCCGTCCGGGATTTCCGTCTACGACGGCGGATAGGCGCTGTCGTTTGCGATATAGCTGACCTTCTGGGCGCGGTACCACTCCCGGATCAGCGAATCCGCCTGATGCAAAACGGACATCTTCACGAGATTACGGACAGATTCCGAATCCTCGCCGGCAATGCAGGCCATCATGGAATCGGGATCGCCCGTTTCTATCAGCGCCAGCCGTCGTTTTTCAAGGATTAATTTATTGTCAAATCCGGCGGCTGCGTTTGAATCATTCAGAACGGAGCCGGCTGTTCCGCTTTCGTTATCAACACGGTGTTGTGAGCCGTGCAGGCGCAGAAAAAAACGGTTGCGAGAAATATCAGGCGAATATACATATTTTTCTCCTCATGTTCGTTTGAAGGGTTGAATGAAGATGAAAAAAGTATCGATATAAAGCAATGATTTTGTCGGTTTTATGCGTTCCTTATCGGGACTGCCCGCCCGGATGAGCCGGAATCCTTGCAATCGCTGATCCATCCATATCAAAAATAAAAAAAAAACGTTCCTCTCCCGGGAGAGGAACGGGTAAAACCATGAAATAAAAATTTATGAAGCCGGTGTAATAGTGCCGGTTTCCAGGTCGATCGTGTAGTTATATCCGCCGAATGTCATGCTGGCATAGCGTGTTCCGTTGAATGTAATTTTAATGGCTATGTAATAACCTTCAAATCCCTGAACTCTCGGTCTAAGATCGTATTTGATCGTAAATTCAATAGAACCGCTCTGCACCGGATAGGTTGCGGTCGGTGAAATAACTAATGACTTATAAGCCCATTTGTACAGGAACTCAAACGTATACTGCTGTTCGGTTGATGATGCTGTAACGTTAAACGAGCCGTTCACCGTCGCATTTCCCGTCTGGTTCTGATAACCCACTAAACCCGCGATGACCATATTGGCATTCAGGCTCATGTCGGCATCATCGCCATTTTCGCTGAGGCTTGCTTTGTATTCAGCTTTATCGGTTGTATTATTGGGAAAACCGTTACCGTCACGGGGTGTGAAACGCATCTGATAAATATAGGACATGTTCATTCCCTGTTCGGTGAATGTTGTATCCCAGGTCCACCAGCCCGTACCCGCATTATATCCGCCGCCGGCAATCTTACCCATTTTCATTTTTGATTTTTTAAAACCGCCAAAATTTATCGTTCCGTCAAAATTAACGGCTTCATTGATGGCTTCTATGGCCCCTTCATAGGCCCCTTCAATGACGTCGGAATTGGCTTCAACAGCAGCATCCGCTTCTGCTTGTGATGCGAATTTTGTTGTTTTTTCGTCGTCATCCCCGCAGGCAACCAGCAGAGCGATACACGGGATTATGAGCAGCATTAACAGTCTCGTTTTCATACATTTCTCCTTACTTGAGTGAATAAAAAAAGGGTTAGTTAGAAATACTTTTTTACATAATCATCATGTATACTTACTATAAAGAAAATGTAAATATTCTATTTCACAATTTCCAAGTGTCATGTCATTTTATTATTAATTTGGGCTTCTTTTTTCGGGCTTTGAATGCATTTTTTCCGGTTTTAATATTTGCAACTGATTTTTTCTTTGACGTTACCTTTTTCGGATGAGCGCCTTTTAATTTTTCCTCAAATTCATTCAGTCGTTTCTCGGCGAGTCCGAAGATGGACCGTTCCGGATACAGGCCGGACTTATTTCGTTTGCCCGCGGAACGCCCGGTAAGTATTTCAACGCCTTCTTCAACCGTTGAAATCGCCCAAACATGAAACTGTCCGTTCTTTACCGCATCAACCACGTCTTCACGGAGCATCAGATGACAAACGTTACTTTTGGGTATCATCACACCCTGTTTGCCGGTCAGTTTTCTAACACAGCAGACGTCGAAAAAGCCTTCGATTTTTGCGTTCACGCCGCCGATGGCCTGGATCTCGCC